>JAHHJQ010000134.1 GCA_018680005.1 Bacteroidia bacterium
CATGAAGACTATCATCAACCTACTGACACGCCTGACAAAATCCACTACAATATGTTGGCTGAAAGAGCAAAACTAATCTTTGCTACCGCATGGGAATTATCCAATATGGACAAGAAACCGGCCGTTGATGTTATATTAAGACCATAATTGATGATCATGAAAAGACTCGTTCTCTTTGGATTAGTCATGTATACAACTTCAGCCTGGAGCCAAAACACTGTAGAATTCAATGAACTACTTAAACGAGCGCAAGTTGAATTCGCCGTACCGCTCGAAACGTTCTTAAAAGAAATCCGAGTGCTCAAAACTGACCTTGTTGAATACGATTACGCTCTGAAGGCAAAACAAGATCCTGTTGAAATCAGATATAAGATTATTCCTACAGACAATAATTCATCCCCTATTGGTTCTCCTCAGATTAAGTTGACTCAAATTGCCAGTACCATTGCATCTAATGAAGAGGAATCCGGTGATATTGTATTTCACAGAATGCCAGATGAAGAACTTGCTATGTACAATGCTGACTATGGTGTCAAGACCTATTTACATCCCAAATCTCGATTTTCGGATAAGAAACACTGTAAAATAATATTTCTCTTCGCCGAAAATAAGGGAATGGTATGCACCTTTCTTCTATTCAATAAGACTGATATTGACCTATCGATTTATGAAAAGAATTTAATCTTTATAAAGGACATCTGAGACAAGCCTACTATTGAAGATCATTCAACCTACATTACTTCTAGACAAAAACAAATGCCTTCGGAACATTCGCTCGATGGTGAAGAAGGCTCGATCAAATGATGTAATTTTTCGGCCACATTTCAAGACACATCAATCTTTGGAAATCGCCTCCTGGTTTTCAGAACTTGGTGTAGATAAAATTACTGTGTCCACGCTAGATATGGCGCTGTATTTTGCCGCAGACGGATGGAAAGATATTACTGTTGCATTTCCTGTAAATATTCCAGAGATCGATAAAATCAACCGCCTTGCCAGCAGGATTCAGTTGAACCTTCTTGTGGAGGATCCGGACACGCTAATGAAATTGGATTCGGTACTGGATTATACCGTGAATATATTTATTAAAATCGATGTCGGTTATGGAAGAACCGGAATCCCATATTACTCAGTCGATCGAATTGATCATCTAATAGAGACATTTCAGAAGACAGATCTCTGTAATTGGTCAGGATTCCTGGCCCATGCCGGTCATAGCTATAAATGCAGCGGAAGTGAAGAGATCTTCGTAGTTCATCAAGAATCCAAATCTGCTATTCTTTCATTATTAAAATACAAGAAGGTTTTCCCTCACATCCAATTTTCTATCGGCGATACCCCAACATGCAGTATAGCAGATGATTTTGGGTGGTGTGATGAAATCAGACCAGGCAATTTTGTCTTTTATGATTTAGCACAATGGCAAATAGGATCCAATTCCCTAGAAGAAATAGCTGTAGCAATGGCGTGTCCTGTGGTGGCCAAACACCCTGAACGGTCTGAAATTGTCTTATACGGTGGTGGCGCTCACTTTGCCAAGGATCGCATCAAATTACAAAATGGTAAGGTTGTATGGGGTTTACTTGTTGAGCATTCTGGGCATAGCAAAGATTCATGGAAGGATATGAATGATTTTAATTGGATGACTTCAATGTCTCAGGAACATGGGATTCTTCATACAAGCGAAACGATTATGGAAAAAACCAAAGTCGGAGATATCCTTACTATTTTACCTATTCATAGCTGTATGGCAGGATTAGCCATGGGCCAATACCTTTCAACGGGTGGTGAAATCATAGAAAGATTATGAAAAAAATATTTACTAGCAATGCGCCAGCTCCTGCCGGGCATTACAGCCAGGCAATAGTGTCAAACGGTTTAGTTTTCATATCGGGACAGTTAGCCATTACCTCTGATGGCCAGAAAATGGTCGATAGTCCAGTTGAAGACCAGACCAGGCTGATATTCAATAATATTGAAGCCATCCTTGGAGCCAGCGGAAGTGCACTAGAACAGATTGTACAAGTCACTATCTATATCAGCGATGGAGATAATTGGGGAAAGGTAAATGAAACCTACATTAAAATATTTGGAGACCATAAACCTGCCCGAGCCGTCGTACCCACACGAGACCTGCATTACGGCTTAGCTATCGAAGTACAAGTCATTGCGGAAGTTGGCTAACAATGCTTATCCGAATAATTGAATAAAAAAAGGATCACATCATTTAATGCGATCCTTACCACTTATAATCTTAAGTTGTGTGTTTGAAGCGCTAAAACTACACAATAATAGTTAATTCAAAAACCGCTCAAACGTGCGTATCTATCATAGTGATAGTTGTAGTCGCCAAAGGTCTGTTGAGCCACACGAGCGCGCTTCAAAAAGAAACCTATTTCCTCATCATCCGTCATACCGATTCCACCAAACATCTGGATTGCTTCGTTCGTTACCAGCTGGAGTACTTCTCCACACTTGGCTTTGGCCGTGCTTGCCAATTTAGCTAAGTCCGGACTATCCATATCGATCGCCTGAAGTGCCTTCATAACAAGTCCTTTACACAGTTCGATCTCACAATACATATGCGCTGCTCTATGTTGTAGCCCCTGGAATATGCCTATAGGTACTCCAAACTGTTGCCGCTCTTTGAGGTAGGCAATTGTTCTTTCAAAAGCTTCCTGCATGGATCCGAGCATTTCAGCAGATAGACATATACGTGCTACATCCAAAGCTTTGGGGATCATCTCAGCAGCATCTTCTTGCTTACCCAATAATGCGCTGGAAGGAACGCTGACGTTCTCAAAAGAAATATCTGAGGCATTTCTGTGATCCATCAGGATACGTTGATTGACACTAAGGCCTTCACTGTCCGATGGAATGACGAATAACTGAATTCCGGAATCGGTTCTGGCTGAAACTATGATCTGATTCGCAATATGACCATCCAAAACAAATTTTTTCTGCCCGTTGATGACAAAACCATGTTCTGTCTTTGAAGCCATTGTGTTTACCACTAGTGGATTGTGCTGATTGGTTTCATCAAGTGCTGCCGTAACAATCATATTGCCATTGGCGATTTCTGAAAGTAAAATTGACTTCTGAGCTTCGGTGCCAATCAAATTAACCAGTGCGCCTCCTAAAACAACACTAGAGATCAAAGGAGAACAAGCTAGGGTTCTTCCGATTTCTTCCAAAATCTGACCAAGACCTACATATCCAAATCCTAATCCACCATATTGCTCAGCTATATTAAGACCGGTCCATCCCATTTCAATCATTTCCTGCCAAACCTGAGTGTCATATCCTTGCTTATCCTTGGTGTCTCTAAGTCGTCGTAAAGATTCTATAGGTGATCTTTCTTTTAGAAAATCTGCTGCTGAATCTTTGAGCATTTTTTGCTCTTCATTTAATATTAGTGCCATAATATTTAATTTAATCAGACCTACTTGGAAGGTAGTCCGAGGATTCTTTTTGAAATTATATTTAATTGAATTTCTGACGTTCCGCCTTCGATACTATTCGCCTTGGTACGACACATATCTCTGGCCAATTTACCATCCATATAATCCTCTCCCCATTCCAAGGCATCCGTTCCACCAACACTCATGGCAAGCTCGTATCTTCTCTTATTGAGTTCTGAAGAATAATATTTGAAGAAAGAAGACTTAGCACCGGGTTGAGTACCAGATTTTGCCTCGTCTATGGTTTTGGCAATTGAAGAGGATAAAGCATCCCGGTCCATGGACCATTTAGCGATTTGCATCCTATTATAAGGATCATTGAGCTTACCATCAACCAAACCAAGTTTTTCTATCGCATATTCATGTAGTGGTTGTTCCTCCGTCACGATTCCAATACTTGTTCTTTCGTGAGTCAATAAGTTTTTTGCAATTGACCACCCTTCATTCAAGGTCCCTACCAGATTTTCCTTAGGTACCTTCACATTTTCAAAGAAGGTTTCGCAGAAAGGAGATTTGCCGCTGATCAGTTTAATAGGTCGAACACTCACACCTTCTAATTCCATATCAATCAACAGAAAACTTATTCCCTTATGCTTTGGAGCATCCTTGTCCGTTCTAACTAAACAGAAGATCATATCAGAACGGTCCGCATAGGAAGTCCAAACCTTCTGCCCGTTGACGAGAAAGTGATCACCTTTATCCTCGGCACTAGTTTGCAAACTCGCCAAATCGGATCCTGAACCAGGTTCACTGTATCCCTGGCACCACCATACTTCACCATTGACGATTTCTCTAATATACTTTTGCTTTTGTTCCTCAGTGCCATAATGTAAGATGGCAGGCCCCAACATCATCAGACCAAAACTCCAAAGCGGTACCCTACAGTTGAGGTTCTTCATTTCCTCTTTCAAAACTTTCGCTTGCTGAGGAGTCAATCCTCCACCGCCATAGGCTTTGGGCCATGTCGGAGCGGTCCATCCTTTATCTCTCATTCGTTCGAACCATATCTTCTGTTCCTCACTATGGAAATACGGCTTACGCCCTCCGGCATAACAATCTTCAAGCCCTCGAGGTGGAGTCGTCCTCTGAGACGGAGGACAGTTTTCCTCTAACCATGCTCTGGTTTCCTCTCGGAACATATCCAGGTCCACTTTTACTGTAGCTGATTGCATATTAATGTTTCTAGTTTTAATGGTTGATATTATTGCTTCTATCCTAAATCATAGATTTTATCTTTCTCAATTGCCAAAGCTGCCATAGACCCCAGGGCAGCACCGAAATGATTCATGTTGGCAAATCTCTTGTCTTTTGTAAATCCTTTGTGATATCGGTAATAGATTTGCTGAACAACACCTGCCAGCTTGAACAGCCCGTATGCAAAATAGAAAACTGCATTATCCACTTCGTTTCCACTCTTCATAGCATACATCTCCACCACTTCCTGTCTTCGTGGGTTGCCCGGTAGTGCAGCAGGATTCTGAGCGACCATTTGCATTAGTGCTGGATCTTCCGGATTTGGCCAGTAGCTTAGCGTGGTTCCAAGATCAGTTAACGGGTCTCCCAGGGTACACATTTCCCAATCCAGAACTGCCAATACCTTTGTTGGATCTTCTGGATCCATAATGACGTTGTCATGTTTGAAGTCATTATGTATGAGTGAAGCATTACATTGTTCAGGAACATTAGACGCCAACCATTGAGCCACTTCATCTATCTGGGGGAATTCATCCGTCTTTGCCTTCTGATATCTTCTTGTCCACCCCTCCACCTGTCTAGCCGTAAATCCTGATGGTCTTCCCAAATCTCCCAACCCAATGGCCTCATAATCCAATTGATGTAGTTCGACCATTGTATCAATAAGTGCATCCGCAATTTTCCATATCTGTTGTTTATCCAGATTTTTTGCTGGTCCATTTTTAGTCCTGAATATGATTCCTTGAATTCTATCCATGATATAGAACTCTGCTCCAATAATATCCTCATCTGTTTCAAAGAGCACCGGTGCAGGGACTTTACTGTAATGTTGTGAGAGAGAGGACAAAACTTTGAATTCCCGCCCCATATCGTGTCCTCCTTTTATATTCGCTCCAAATGGGGGGCGTCGCAGGACCATCTGTCGTTCGCCTAACTTGATCATGTAGGTCAGATTAGATGCTCCACCAGGAAATTGTTCAACAACCAAAGGACCATGTGATCCCTTGATCTTATTCATAAGATACGCTTCCAATGCCTGGATATCCAGTTCTTCTCCTGGTCGAATTTTGGTTGACGTATCCAGATTATTAGAAGTCATTCGTGCTAGTTTGATTCAAACAAATGTTGTGAGTTCGTTCGATAAATGTGGAGTACGATTCATGGTCAATAAACTCATTTGCTCGTCTGAGAATAAGAATTCATTAATGGAGGTATTGCGTATGATCCCGTTAATACCGATCATCTTGGCATCATCATTCATTCCTAAAGCATAGCCGATAGTGGCTGATATCGTTCCCCCACTCGTGAAACAGGCGACATTCTTTCCTTTATTTTCTGGTCCTGTTATCTTCTGAATTCCTGAATGTACAATGGACTTGAACTCTGACCACTTTTGCAAGTGTGGAGGATGATCAATTCCCAATGCATCTGTTGCCCACTTTTCCATGAAGTAAGTAAAGATTCGAAGTTCATTCTTCTTGACATCACTATTTGAATTTCGAGCAAATTGGGCCAGGTGAGGATATTTTTTAACTAATTGCTCCTTAAGTACTCGAAGTGTTTCAGGACCCTGATGCTCAACCAATTCATCCATATACTCGGGTTCTGGTAATGTTACACCCTCTCGATCATAGACTTGCAGGACTTTCTCAAAAGTCTGATGATGTCTTTTCAACGGCCCAACATATATACGATCAAACAGAATTTCCTTCTCAATCAGGTACTCCCCAAGTATTTTGGATTGTTGATACCCCAAGTCTGATAACTGGTCATAGTCTTCAGCCAAATAAGAGGCTTGTGCATGTCTTATGTAAAATGCTCGTGCCACTTATTTGCCAATAAATTTGGGTTTTCTTTTTTCTAGAAAAGCTTGAACTCCTTCTCGGTTATCATGACCAAAAATCAATTCTGATTGTAACTCTGCCTCTTTTGCCATTGTGTCGCTCAGCGTATTGTTTACTGCGAATTGGAGTAATTTTTTAGTGTGGCCATAAGCTTTTGTAGGGCCTTCAGCAATTTTCTTAGCCAATCGTATGGCTTCAGAAAGCACTTCTTCTTGTGGTAGCAACTTATTGACTATACCGAGTTTTAGGCACTCATCAGCACTAATTTTTTCTCCACCTGAAATGATTTCAAAGGCTTTGGTATACCCAACTGCCCTTGTTAGAAACCACGACGATCCAGCATCCGGGATAAGACCAATATTGATAAAGGCATACCGCATTTTGGCATTTTCTGCCATATACCGGACGTCGCATGCCGATGCAAACCCAATCGCTGCGCCCGCAAATGTGCCATTGATGGCAGCAATTACCGGCTTATGCAGTTCTGTAATCAATTTGATGATCAAATTGTAACGTGTATTGAGATCATCTTTCACATCCAGGGGTGTTATTTCCCCAAGCATCTCTCTGAGATCTGCACCTGCGCTAAAACCTTTCCCTGCTCCGGTTAATACCACTGCTTTAATATCTTCATTTCGGTTGGCTTTTTTCAAAGCATCCAATAAGCCAAGTTTTACGTTAGTTGTAATTCCATTATATGCAGAAGGGCGATTTATCGTGATCACACAAATGCCATCACCCTGTTCAAATAATACCTCGTTGTTTACCAATTGTACTTTTTCCATAAGAAAGCATTAGGATGGTGTTGGATAAACTTGTGCAATCATTTCTGCGACACAAGCCGGTTTTTCCTCTCCTTCTATTTCAATTATTGCGTTATTGATATATCGATATCCTCCGGGAATCTCGATGAATTCTTTTAAAGTGAAGCGAGCCCTTATCCTGGCATCTGCCTTTGTTGCATTGGTGAATCTGACTTTATTCAATCCATAGTTGACTCCCATCGCAACTCCTTTCATCTCGATAGCCATTTCACTCAACATGGGTAGATAAGATAAAACAAGAAATCCATGTGCTATTGGAGCTTTGTACGGAGATAGCTTCTTGGCTTTCTCGACATCCACATGAATCCATTGATGATCACCAGTTGCTTGTGCAAATAAATTTATGGCTTCTTGTTCTACGGTAAACCAGTCGGAAACCCCATACTCCTTACCAACATATTGTTTTAATTCGCTGGGATGGTTGATTATAGTTTTAGCCATTTTTATTTCAGATTTTATACACAGATTATTTTATCCGGCAGGACGTCATTCAAAATCAATAAACTTCGAATAGTCCTGCTGCACCTATTCCGCCTCCTACACACATTGTGCAGACGACATATTTAGCTCCTCTTCTTTTACCCTCAATAAGCGCGTGGCCAACCATTCTACTACCAGTCATTCCATATGGATGACCTATAGCAATTGAACCACCATTTACATTGAGTATATCATTGTCTATACCCAATTGATCCCGACAGTAGATCACCTGAACTGCAAATGCTTCGTTGAGTTCCCAAAGATCAATATCACCCATCTTGAGACCATGGGCCTTTAGCAATTTTGGAACGGCAAAGATTGGTCCTATACCCATTTCGTCCGGTTCACAACCTGCTACTGCAATTCCACGATATGCACCCAGTGGTTCCAGACCTCTTTGTTCTACAAGTTTACGATCCATTAATACACAAGCCGATGAACCATCAGACATTTGGCTGGCATTACCAGCAGTTATGGTCCCACCTTCATTGACCAATCGCAACCCTGCAAGACCTTCTATAGTTGTCGTAGGCCGGTTGCACTCGTCTCCATCTACCATTACTTCTTGATATGTGATCTCTTTCGTTTCCTTATTCATTACAGCTTTCGTCGTCTTGACGCTGAAGATTTCATCATCCAGTTTTCCGGACTGTTGTGCTGCCGCAATCCTCATTTGGCTTAGATATCCAAGTTCATCCTGAGCCTCACGACTTATATTGTATCGTTTGGCCACCACCTCAGCTGTCTGCAGCATGGGCATATAGATGTCTTTATGTTTTTTGATTAGTGCTTTGTCAAAATCAATACACATATCCTTGGTTTGCACCATACTGATGGACTCTACACCTCCTGCGACAACTATGGACTGTCCATCTATCATAATCTGTTTGGCAGCCGTGGCTATTGCCATCATTCCTGAAGAACACTGTCTGTCAATGGTCATACCAGGTACCGTCACTGGAAGCCCACCACTCAATGCTGCCAGTCTGCCAATATTCTGTCCAGTAGTTCCTTGTTGCATGGCACAACCCATGATGCAATCATCCACTTCTGCGGGGTCAATCTTAGCACGTTTCACGGCTTCCTCAACCGACCATCCTGCCATGGTAGGACCTTTGGTAATATTGAACGAACCTCGGTATGATTTGGCCAATCCTGTTCTTGCGGTAGATACGATTACAGCTTCCTTCATTTTGTTAGTGCTAAAGATTATATAATGATTGTAATGAGCAGGTAACAAACATCACTTGAATCATGTTTGTATTCAGTAGTGTAATGCATTAAAATTAGGAATTAAATACTAATTTTCGGGGTAAATTGGTATCGAAAATTTGTTCTGAACAGTATAATCATAGATGACAGAAAAGAAAATTTGGAAAGGATCTGATCAATATATCTGCGATCCTGAGTTAGCCCAGGCATTTCATATGGCTCGGGTGTTGGCCATGCCACTATTAATAGAAGGGGAGCCTGGAACCGGGAAAACCGAGCTTCCTATTCAATTTGCAAAAGATACGGATAAACCATTGTTTGTCTATCCGGCTGGTTCAAAAAGCAATGTAGAACAATTCGTGGCTAAATTTGATCATGTAAAATATCTTAGGGATTCTCAGGTGGAGGTCCTGAATGCTCAAAGAGAAGCACAGGGCGTATCAAAAAAGCTCAGCACGGGAGGTCGTTCTACTGATCGACTTGATGATTATGTGATCAGGGGACCAGGAGCTTTATCCTATTCCAGCCCGAACTCCGTATTGCTCATTGATGAAATCGACAAAGCACCGAGAGAATTTCCTAATGACTTGTTGTATGCACTGAGCCATAGAAAATTTGTTTTGCCTGAATCCGGAAAAATTATCGAAGTGAGTGAGCAAGATATGCCTACGATCGTCATAACCAGCAACCGAGAACAGGAACTTCCGACAGCGTTCAAAGGAAGATGCATATACCACTACATCGCTTTTCCGACACCCGAATTGATGAAAGAAATTGTGCTCAAACATCATCCCAAAACAGATGAAAAAGTCTTGAATAAGGCCGTAGATGTATTCTATCAAATGCGCAAAATTGGTCTTGAAAGAGCACCGGCAACCCGGGAGTTGCTTAATTGGCTTAAGTATCTAAATGCTTATGATCAAGAAGAAGCCCTTGAACATATCAAAGAAATGGATTCCTCTGGGATCCTGATTAAAACAAAGGCTGATATGGAAAAGGTAAAAACGCGTGCTAAATATTCCACTACCAATTCTATCTAAATTATGTTTGATAGTCTTCCAGATCACTTCCGGTCACATGGTTTATCTGCAGATATCAAGACCCTGTTACTGGTCAGAAAGTCATTTAAACGAGGGCTTATTACTACTTTGGGTGATCTCTATCTTGTACTAAAAGGGATAGTACCAACTGATCCAAGTCAGTATGGACCATTTGCTGTAGCTTTCTATGACTACTTTCTGGATATTGAAATCAAAAAAGGCGAAAAGCTTGAACATGCTGTTGCCAGATCTGCCTCATTCAAAGATTGGAAGTCCAAAAAACTGGGTGATGATGACAGAGAGTTGGATTTCAATGAAATCACTACGCTGGTAGACCAGTTTCTAGATGAAGTGCACTTGACTTCCTATGACATTCAGGAAATACTCAGTGGTGAAGCCATTCTCAAAACCGACGATCCTGATCGAAAGGACACGGCTGAACAAGATGATGTTTCATCGGATGAGGATGTTACAAAGGCAGCAGATTACTCAAAATACAGTCTTCAGGAATTGAAGGAAAGAATGGAACGGGTCCTCGAACAACAACGGAGAAAACACAAAGGAGGAGATCACTGGGTAGGTGAAGAAGGCAGGTCACCATACGGTCAGAGGGGAGCTGCGATCGGAGGTGTTAGAGTTGGACAGCAAGGAGGCGGAAAAATGGCAAGGGCAGTTATTGGTGATCGGCGATTTTACCCGGTGGACAAGAAAGCCAAACTAAGTGATGATAATATTGATGTAGCATTGACCCTGCTTAAAGGAATCGAAGAAGAATCTATTGAAATGCGTCTTGATATCCCGAATACCATCAAAGAAGGAGTCAAAATGGGCGGTCTGTTCCTTCCAATCGAACGAGAACATAAAGAGAAGAAAACCGAAGTTGTCCTGCTCATTGATAATGGCGGTTACTCTATGACGCCCTATATAGAGGTTGTGACTCGTTTGTTTTCAAAGATGAAAAGGAGATTTACCCATGACCTTCAGACGTATTATTTTCATAACACCATATATGGAGGTGCCTGGTCGGATGAAAGACGGACAAAGTATCTCAAGCTGGATAAAATATTAAAGCTTGCCAAAAAGAAATGTGTATTTGTGATAGGAGATGCGGACATGGGGCCTTATGAATTGAGCGATTCGAGCATGAAAGACTGGCAGGAACTTAAAGAGCACTTCAGAAAAATGGTATGGCTAAACCCCACTATCGAAAGATTATGGCCTATGTCGGATACGATTCCAATTTTTCGACAAATATTCCCAATGTTCCCGTTGACACCTGAAGGTGTTGAGAAAGCGGTTCAGGAAATGAACAAGAAGTTTGTTAAATCCTGACTTATGATTACTTCATCGACTGTTTAACCTCCACAATTTCGTAAACCTCTATGATGTCGCCGATACGGATATCGTTATAGTTCTTTATTGTCAAGCCACACTCCATGCCATTCCGGATTTCTTTGACGTCGTCCTTATATCGCTTCAGGGAAGATAATTCACCTTTAACATCTGGCTTGTTGGGGAATACTACTATCCCGTCTCTAACCAACCGAATAAATGAATTTCGGGTCACTTTACCATCCTGGACATAACACCCGGCAACTGTTCCAATCTTGCTGATCTTGTATGTCTCTCTAACTTCTACCGTTCCCAGAATCTTTTCTTCCTGAGTCGGTTCAAGCATTCCTTCAATAGCCGCTCCGATCTCGTCAATTGCTTCGTATATAATAGAATATCCTTTGATCTCTACGCCCTCTTTCTCTGCTAGCTTTCTTGCACCGAGTGAAGGTCTTACCTGGAAGCCAACGATGATTGCATCTGATGCAGAAGCCAACAACACGTCAGATTCAATGATCTGACCAACAGCTTTGTGGATGACATTAACCTGTACAGTTTCCTGAGACAATTTCAGCAATGAATCAGATAAGGCCTCAATTGAACCATCCACATCTCCTTTTACGATGAGGTTAAGCTCTTTGAAAGTACCCAATGCAAGTCTTCTTCCGATTTCATCAAGACTGATTCGTTTGCTTGCTCTATTGGTTTGCTCACGATTGATTTGAGACCTGCGAGCTGCAATTTGCTTGGCTTCAGATTCATTATTGGTTTCTTTGAAAACATCACCAGCCTGCGGTGCTCCATCCAAACCAAGCGCCAGGACTGGTGTAGCTGGACCCGCAAATTTTACTTTTTTACCACGCTCGTTAAACATGGCCTTTATCTTTCCTTGGAATTGGCCTGCAACTATAGGATCTCCGATTTCTAAAGAACCATTTTGTACGAGTATTTTAGAAACATAGCCCCTTCCCCTGTCCAACGATGCTTCGAGCACTGTTCCAATGGCCTTCCTATCAGGATTGGCCTTCAGTTCAAGAACTTCAGCTTCCAATATGATCTTTTCCAGAAGTTGATCTATATTCTGACCTGTTTTTGCAGATATATCCTGTGATTGATATGATCCTCCCCATTCTTCAACAAGAAGATTCATATTGGCCAATTCTTGTTTTATTCTTTCAGGGTCAGATCCATCTTTATCGATCTTATTAATGGCAAAAATAATTGGTACACCTGCTGCTTGAGAATGGCTGATGGCTTCTTTTGTTTGAGGCATGATACGATCATCTGCAGCAACTATGATGACAGCTACGTCCGTTACTTTAGCACCTCTGGCACGCATCGCCGTAAATGCCTCGTGACCGGGCGTATCCAGAAATGTGATTTTCTTCGCCTCATCTCCAACAGCTACTTCATACGCCCCGATATGCTGTGTAATACCCCCAGCCTCACCTCCAGCTACATTTGTCTCTCGGATATAATCAAGAAGTGATGTCTTACCATGATCCACGTGCCCCATCACCGTAACGATTGGTGCCCGAGGCAGCAAGTCTTCTTCGTCATCGATAATCTCTTCATCAAACTCCTCTATTTCTTCTTCTGCAGAAATAAACTCCACTTCTCTTCCAAATTCACTGGAGACTAATTCGATAATCTCCGCATCCAATCTCTGATTGATTGAAACGATAACTCCAAGGTTCATACAAGTTGTAATCACTTCAGTTACTCCTACTCCAAGTAGGCTGGCCAATTCAGACACAGACACGAATTCTGTAAGTTGTAAAGTATCTGTTCCTTGCTCGGCTTCTTTTGTTTCAGCTTTTTCCCGAAGTTCTTCACGCTTGTCTCGTCTGATCTTCTGTCTTTTCTTTTTTCCACCCCCTCCCAGACGGGCCATTGTAGCCTTGATCTTGTCTTCTATCTCTTTTTTAGTTACCTCTTTAGCTTCCTCTTTTGGTGCTCTTTTTCCCGGACCTGTTGAACGACGATCATTTCGTCCTCGACCAACGGTAGTTCTTTTTCGTTTCCGTTTTTGCGTTTTCCTTTGATCGGAAGATGCTACCGGCACAGGTTCAGGTTTCTTAGGCTTGGCTTTAGCTTTGGCCTTGGGTTTGAGTTTCGAAGTGTCCACCTTACCCAGAATCTTCAGTCCTTTAAGTTTTTCTGCCTCGGCTCTGACAACCTCATCTTTGACAACTTCTTTTTTCTCCGGAGCTGGTGCCTCAGCCGGGGCCTCTTCTTTAACCGGTTCCTCTTTTTTCTTTTTTGGTTTGTCGAGATCGATTTTACCAACAATTTTAGGTCCGGTGACTTCTGCTTTAGCTTCTATTATCTCTTCTTTGGGAGCAGGTTCAGGTTCTGATGTCTCTTCAACTACAGGTTCGGGTTCGGGTTGGGGTTCAGGTTCAGGTGTTGGAGCCGGTGCAGGTTCTTTGAAGAGCGGTTTGGGTGGTTCGATGATTTCTTCCGCAACAGGTTTGTTGCCAATGACAAGCTTATCGGCTTCTTCCTTGACCGCAATGGAGCTTGAGAACTCCCGTAGACATTCATCATACATTTCGTCACTCACCTTCGCAGTTGGCTTATTCTCTAACTCGTAGCCTTTTTCCAAAAGGTGTTCTACGATAGTGGAAGTACCTACGTTAAGTTCTTTTGCGACTTTTACTAAGCGTTTCGCCATTTAGCAATTATAAATTATTAAACATTTGCACTGGCAAAAGCTAATGATGAACAATAATCAACTTTTCATAGTCAACGATTCATATTTTTTAAGCTTTTACCATACTTATTTATATTGTTACAGTACTGATTGTTTTGTGCCCGCTGACACTTCAGTTCTGTAAAATTTTCAAATTTCACCGCAAAAGTAAGCAAAACTCAGACAGAGCGCGCTTTTTTCGCAGTCAGAAACCCATGATTCTGCTAATCTTCGAACTCAGAAGCCAAAATTTTCAATACACCCTGGATTGTTTCTTCTTCCAAATCGGTTCTTCTTGCCAATTCTGTATCTGTAAGAGCCAATACACTCCTGGCAGTGTCACATCCAATTCCTTTCAATTGATCTATGATCCAGCCATCAATTTCATCAGAAAATTCGTCTAAATCAACATCATCCAACTCGTTGTCACTTGTGTTTCTAAACACATCTATCTCAAATCCGGTTAATCGGCTGGCTAGCTTAATATTGGAACCTCCTTTACCAATGGCCAAAGAAACCTGATCCGGATCTAAGAATACTGAAGCTCTCTTTTCTTCATCATTCAATTTGATCGAGCTCACTTTGGCGGGTGTCAGAGATCGTTGGATAAACAAATTGACATTGTTGGTAAAGTTCACGATATCTATATTCTCATTTTTCAACTCTCGGACAATACCATGAATTCTAGATCCCTTCATTCCCACACATGCACCAACGGGATCTATTCTATCGTCATAAGATTCAACCGCAACTTTTGCTCTTTCTCCCGGTATTCTGACAATCTTCTTAACAGTTATAAGTCCATCTTCTATTTCAGGGACTTCTTGTTCCATTAATTTAGCAAGGAAATCATTATCCGTTCTGGATACAGTGATAACGGGGCTATTATTTCTCATTTCCACATTTTTAATAATGCCCTTGACCATATCTCCTTTTCTAAAGAAATCACCACGGATCATCTCGTTTCGCGGAATAATCAATTCATGATCAGTTACATCATCCAGAATTAGAATTTCTCTTTTCAGTATTTGATGTACTTCTCCAAGTACGATATCTCCAATGCGTTTTTGATATTGCTTGAAAATTTCATCTTTCTCGAGTTCCTGAATACGCGAAATCAATGTCTGTCTGGCAGCCATAATTGATCTTCTTCCAAATTCCTCCAGATACAACTGTTCATAACACTCCTCTCCAATCTCGTAATCTTCATCAATATCCAATGCCTCCGAAATTGAAATCTGGCTTGTTTCATCCGTGACCTCACCATCGTGTACAATTTCCCGCACACGCCACAATTCAAGGTCTCCCTTTTGTGTATTTACAATCACATCGAAGTTTTCATCAGAACCATATTTCTTCTTAATAAGTGTTCGGAAAACATCTTCCAATACCCGAACCATCGTCGGTCTGTCGATATCTTTTCCAGACTTAAAATCAGAAAAGATTTCTACTAATTTTATTGATTCCATAGCTATTTAAAACTTATCTCAACAATAGTCTTTTCAATATCTTCAAATCGAATGGTCTTTGTTCTGGTGACCGTTCGTTTCTTTTTTCCTTCTTTTATTCGCTCCTTATATTCTATTACAATATCATCCTCCCTCACGGATTTCAATACACCTTTGGATTGTTCTCCTTCTTGCGCAGTGATATTTAGGGTGCGCCCAATGTTTTTGACATATTGTCTCTTGAACTTCAATGGTTTGTCCAATCCTGGAGATGAGACCTCAAGTATATACTTCTCTCCCAGCCAACCCTTTTCATCAATATACTGTTCAAGATATCTGCTAATGCGTTGACATTTTCTAAAATCGATGTAGCTATCAGAATCAATATAGACAACTATCTTTTTGGCTACATCCGCTGTAATATCGTAGATATAACAATCCTCAAATTCAGGTTCTTCAAACTTAACTTCTAACAGCTTCGTCAGGGATTCTTTTATCAAAACACAAAGGTGTATAAATAAAAAAGAGGGAACTTTTGGGTTCCCTCCTTCGAGCAAATATTGGTACAAATATACAGGATTTTTTTAATAAATCCATTCAGGATTGGATCTGCTGTCAACGTATCGTCGTAAATTGCCTATATAGTTCGGATCGTATGCTTTATGACAAACTCCAGGATGCCATATCCTTTATTAATAAGAATGTAGACTTCAAGCCTCATGTAGGCATCATTCCAGGCACCGGACTAAATGGAATCCTGGATGAAATCAAAGTCGAGGAATGCATTCCCTACGCCGAAATTCCTCATTTCCCGATCCCGACGGTGATTTCCCATGATGGTCAACTGATTTTTGGAACATATCGAGGTGTTAGTATAGCTGCCTTGAAAGGACGTTTCCACTTCTATGAGGGTATTGAACATGAAATGGTCACCTTTGGGGTTCGTATTCTTGCCATGCTTGGAATAAAGCAATTGCTCATTACCAATATTACAGGTAGCCTCAATCCTGTATTTAAGGTCGGAGATTTGATACTCGTTCGGGATCATATCAATCTCCAGTCTTCTAACCCTCTTCGTGGTGTTAATGACGACCGCTTAGGTCCAAGATTTCCATCCATGTTACGCGCTTATGACCCTTCTCTGCAAAAGATAGCGCATCAAGTCGCTCATTCACTATCAATTCCATTACAAGAAGGAGTTTATGTGTCCATGAATGGACCAAGTTTAGAAACCCCAGCCGAGTATAATTTTCTGAGCATTATAGGAGGCGATATTGTTGGAATGTCTACTGTATCTGAAGTCATTGTTGCACGTCAGCATGGCCTCGAAACTTTGGTCATTTCTATGGTATCCAATAAGTGTCTGCCCATAGAAGAACTGAAAGAGGATTCGATTGAAATTATTCTTAAGAATGTATCGCAAGCAGCTCCAAAAATGAAAATGATCATTGACGGAATCGTAGACCATCTGAAATAAGATCTCAACTATTCTATCCATCGATAGTTCTAATCATTGTACATTCGGGATCCGAATCTATTGATCTATAGAACAATCCAAATCATTCATGGCCAACGGTGTTGCAGAACAGGAGTTCATCGAAGTTATAGGGGCTCGCATGAACAATCTCAAAGATCTTCATATAAAGATCCCACGGAATCAATTTGTGGTAATCACAGGCATCAGTGGCAGTGGAAAATCTTCTTTGGCGTTTGACACCATATATGCTGAAGGGCAACGCCGGTATATGGAGACATTTACTGCTTATGCACGTCAGTTTATCGGGGATATGGAAAGACCTGACGTGGATAAGATTACCGGTTTGTCTCCTGTCATCTCTATAGATCAGAAAACTACCAGCAGAAATCCCAGATCCACTGTAGGCACGGTAACAGAAATCTATGATTTTCTAAGACTGTTATATGCACGAATGGGTGAGGCATATTCTTATAATACCGGTAAGAAAATGGTTCGGTATAGTGAGGACCAAATGCTAGATCACCTGTTTTCAAAATTCAAGAATAAAAAAATAGTACTCCTGGCACCTTTGGTACGAGCAAGAAAAGGACATTACCGAGAACTATTTGAGCAAATCAGACGACAAGGATATAACAAGGTCAGAGTAGATGGCGAGATTCTGGATATCAAGGCTGGGATGCAGGTGGATCGTTACAAAGTACATGACATCGAAGTTGTTGTGGATCGATTTGCAGTAAAACAAGACAAACAGGAGCGAATCAGAGGATCGTTGGCTACTGCACTCAAAATGGGGAACGATTCTATTTTTGTCAAGGAACATGAATCAACCACTGTGCTTCCATTAAGCAAAAAGCTGGTTTGCCCTGAAACAGGAATTTCCTACGAAGAGCCATCCCCAAATGCATTTTCATTCAACTCTCCTTATGGCGCATGCCCTCATTGCAACGGCCTGGGAAAAGTAAATCAAGTAGATATCGATCGTGTCATACCGGACGATACGAAATCGATCAATGAAGCTGGGATTGTGCCATTTGGAGATGTAAGAGATAATATGACTTTCAAGCAGTTGAAGAAGATTGCCAAACAGTTCAGTTTTTCATTCAATACACCAATTCATGAAATACCTGAAAAGGCTTTGAATACCATTCTTTACGGTGACCCCAATAACTCCTCTTTAGCATCTAAGAATTATAAACACGACTTTGTTTACGACCTCGCCCAGGATGGTCTGTTTCGAATGCTTCGGAAATGGTATGAAGATTCGACGTCTGAAAAGATTCGAAGGTGGGCTGAGGAATTTATGATGATCGCCATTTGTCCCGATTGCCAGGGTCAGCGTCTAAAACTTGAATCAAGACATTTTAAGATTCATAAAAAGAACATAGCCGAGTTGGCCATGATGGATATCAACGAACTGGCTGAGTGGATGAATCGTCTGGGTCCACATTTGTCAAAAAGACAACAGCTCATCGGTACAGAATTACTAAAAGAGATCCGGCTTAGAATCCAATTTCTACTCAATGTGGGTCTTGATTATCTTTCACTAAACCGTCCGGCCAGAACATTGTCCGGAGGTGAATCTCAACGTATAAGATTAGCCACTCAGATAGGATCTAAGTTGACTGGAATCACCTACGTCCTTGACGAGCCATCTATAGGCTTGCATCAAAGAGACAACCATAATCTGATAGATGCGCTTAAAGAATTAGCAGAGATCGGTAATTCAGTCCTCGTAGTTGAGCATGACCGGGATATCATGCTGGCATCAGACTATCTGATCGATATGGGGCCGGGTGCCGGAGAGCATGGAGGTGAAATCGTAGGAGAAGGAGTACCGGATGTATTTATTCGGAACGAAGCTGTTACCTCCGAATATCTGCTGCGAAGTAAAAACATTGAAGTTCCTACTACGCGAAGAAAAGGAAATGGGCTCTTTCTGGAATTGAAAGGTGCAAAAGGAAATAACCTCCACAATGTTAGTGTCAAAATTCCTTTGGGGAAGTTGATTTGCGTAACCGGTGTTTCTGGCAGCGGTAAATCAACCCTCATCAACGAGACACTGTATCCTATACTAAGACAGCAGTTTCATAGAAGTCTCAAGAAGCCATTGAATTATTCGTCACTCACAGGTATAGATCATCTCGACAAGGTCATTGAAATTGATCAATCCCCTATCGGAAGGACCCCACGTTCGAATCCGGCAACTTATGTTGGGGTGTTCTCGAATATCAGAAAATTATTTTCCGAACTTCCGGAATCCAAAATTAGAGGATATAAGACAGGGCAATTCTCTTTTAATGTCAAAGGAGGCCGATGTGAAGAATGTCGTGGTGCCGGTAAGCGAGTCATCGAGATGAATTTTCTTCCTGATGTCCAGGTCGATTGTGAAGTCTGCATGGGTCTGCGCTATAACCGCGAGACATTAGAGATTCATTATAAAAACAAATCAATCTCCGATGTCCTCAACATGACCGTCGAAGAAGCCACAGAGTTCTTTAAGAACATACCTTCTATCTTTAGAAAGTTGAGAACCCTTCGGGAGGTCGGCCTTGGGTATATTACTCTTGGCCAACAAGCCACAACGCTGTCCGGTGGTGAAGCACAAAGGGTCAAACTATCACTTGAGTTGAGTAAGAAGGATACGGGAAAGACCTTTTATATTCTGGATGAACCTACTACAGGATTGCATTTTCAGGACATCCAGAAACTGTTGGACGTGATCAATAGGTTAGTGGATAAGGGCAATACGGTACTCATCATCGAACACAATATGGATGTCATAAAGGTTGCTGATCATATCATCGACATCGGACCTGAGGGTGGTCGCAAGGGTGGTAAAATCGTTGCGCAAGGCACACCTGAAAAAGTCGCAAAATCTGAGAAAAGTTATACCGGAAAATACCTAAAAGAAGAACTTTCGGCGTATTTTGATCCTCCTTGAATGCTATTCTGCTTCAATAATTTCCAGAATTTTCCTTAAACTATGAGTACAAACTGCATGTCCAATACTTATTGGAATGTAATCGCACACTTCATAATCTAAAAAACCTACATCATGAAAAAGACAATAAGACAAATGGCTCTTGTCCTATTAGCACTTGCACTATTCTCTCATATCATCATTGCGCAGGA
Organism: Bacteroidia bacterium; assembly: GCA_018680005.1. Taxonomy (GTDB): domain Bacteria; phylum Bacteroidota; class Bacteroidia; order Chitinophagales; family Saprospiraceae; genus HDS-20. The sequence goes on from JAHHJQ010000134.1 coordinate 20,140, forward strand.
AGAAGCAACAGGACTTCCTGGTGATAATTTTAGCCTGGATGGTGCTTTGGAGCTCTTGGAAAATTCTAAGGATTTAGAATCATTTGAAAAGGCACTGAATAAAGAAAACAATAAAGTCAATAATCTTGACCTCAATGAAGATGGCGAAATTGATTATGTACGAGTAATCGATAATCTTCAAGGCGACGCCCATGCCATCGTTTTACAAGTCCCTTTGAATGACAAAGAAGCACAGGATATCGCAGTCATAGAAATAGAAAAAGATGGTCCCGAATCTGCCATCCTCCAGATCATCGGTGATGAAGACATTTATGGTGAGCAAATGATTGTAGAACCCTATGAAGAAGAAGGTTCAGGAGGAAAAGGAGGCCCTGATGCTGAATATGATATCGCCCGAGTAATAGTCAATGTTTGGTTATGGCCTTCGGTCAGATACGTTTATACTCCTGGATACGTCAGATACGTTTCTCCATGGAGATGGCTTTACTATCCAACATGGTGGCGACCTTGGAGGCCCCTCGCATGGACCGTATGGAGACCCTACAGGATTTACAGACCACACAGATATAGAATCACAACTACACATAGAGTAGTCGTTGCACACAGAGCGTATGCGCCCGTAAGAACAAGGTCTGTAGCAGTCAGAACAAGAACTACCAAAGTACTCACTACCAATGGAAACCGAACCGTGGCCAAGTCATATACTAACACAAAAGTGGCGGCCAAAAGCGGTGACAAAAAAATCGTTGCCAATAAAAGAACCGGAAAAGTAGCAGCTACCAAGGGTGATAAAAAAATGGTCGCCAATAAAAGAACCGGGAAAGCAGCAATGACAGACGGCGACAAAAAGGCCGCTATCAACAAAAGGTCAGGAAAAGTGGCCGTCTCAGATGGCGACAAGAAAATGGCTGCAAGTAAGAAAAGTGGCAAAGTAGCTGCAACCAAAAACGGTAAAAAAAGAGTTAGCTCAACAACAAAGGCTAGAAAAAAGGCCGGAACAAAAGCAAAGTCTGCCAATAGAGGTGCCAAAAAAAGCGTAAAAAAGACCAGAAAGAGAAAGAAAGGATAACATTAGATCATTCATATCTCAATTAAAGCCGCGATACTTCATGTGAGTATTGTGGCTTTTTTAGTCGGTAAGTTTCTTTTTGTCTATTTCCTCAACCCTCATGTTCTTTTCTTCGTTGGAATATTCATTGTCGTACTTCCAAGTTAATTACCTTGGGTCATCAATCATCTCAAATTACTTCATGATTCAAAACTGGCTGGTCAAAATATTGCTCATGCCTATCTCACTAGTTTATGGTGCAGGGATAAGCCTTCGGAATCTTTTTTATTCAAAAGGTCTTTTGAAGAGTGTTGAATTTAACCTGCCTATTATTTCTGTTGGAAATCTTTCCGTAGGAGGGGCTGGTAAGTCTCCACATATTGAATATCTGGTCTCTCTGCTTTCCGACTATATCAATGTAGCCACGCTAAGTCGCGGATACAAACGACGCACTCGTGGATATCTCAAAGTAGAAAATCATCATTCTGCAAGAGAAGTGGGTGATGAGCCATTACAATTCAGGAGAAAATTTCATGAAGACATTGTGGTGGCCGTTGACGAAAATCGAATCTTTGGTATTCCTAAAATCCTGGTCGATAAGCCCAGTACCCAGGTAATTCTGCTGGATGATGCATTTCAACATAGGGCTGTACATCCAGGTTTGAACATCCTGTTAACCGAATATGATAGAAGATTCACCAAAGATATATTGCTTCCGTCTGGCAGGTTGCGGGAGTGGCGTTCCGCCTACAAAAGAGCGGACATCATAGTCATTACAAAATGTGCCCCGCAAATCGAAGAAGATGGAAGGGAGAAAATAAGACAAGAGATCAATCCCTTTCCGCATCAAAAACTCTTTTTTAGCTATTATGACTACGGGACTCCCTATAACATCTTTAACCCTGCTGAGAAACATCATCTTTCCCTCAACGAAAATGTGCTGCTGGTCAGCGCTATAGCCAGCACAGATTATCTACTCAATTATCTGGAAGAACACTGCAATTTTATCAAAACATTGGAATTTGAAGACCATCACTACTTTGACAATCATGATATCTCAATGTTGCTCAGAATTTTTAAGAACCTGGAAGGTTCTAAGGTTATTCTTACAACAGAGAAAGATGCTGTCAGATTAGAATTGCATAAAGCATTCTTTATTGAACAAGACATAACTGTTTTTGCTATTCCTGTAGCTGTAAAATTTCACTTTGATCAAGGAGACACATTTAATAAAGAAATCATTGATTATCTCCTATCTTTCCGGGCCTAGTGCTACTCAAGTATTTATATGAACTCGCCAGGATACTGGTATTGTATGTCCAGAGGATATATTACCGCAATCCGACGGTCATCAATGAGGACTTTCTGAAAATTGATAGTCCCACAATTGTCGTGTCCAATCATCCTAATACGTTATTGGATGCTGTGTTTGCTGCAGCGGCTGTTGACAGACAAGTAAATTTCCTGGCCAACTACAGCCTGTTCAAATCAAAATTCGGGAATTGGTTCTTTAGTACTTTTTATTGTATTCCGATAGAAAGACCTGAAGATGTAAAGCACCGGCCTGTGGATAACCAAGCAAGCTTGCATCGCAGCCATGAATTCTTGAGGAATGGAGGAAATCTTTATATCGCGGCTGAAGGCTATAGTATCCAGACTATTGGTATACGGGATTTAAAGACCGGAGCTGCGAGGATTGCACTGAATACTGAGTATGAAAATGATTGGAATGTGGAGATACAAATTCTTCCTATCGGACTCAATTATGACCAGGCAGAGGGATTTCGGTCCAATTTGGTCATATACGCAGGTAAACCATTTAAAGTTCGGAACTGGAGAAAGGAATTTGAATCAGCACCCAGAAAGGCCGCAAGAGATGTGACAGACTACCTTGAAGATCAGCTCAAATCACTGACTTTTGAAGGAGATCAGAAAAGACTTGATTTGCTCAAAAAGATCAGATCTTTCTACAACTATTTTACTCCCACAGATCCAAAACGAGAATATTTGAGATCCCGTGGTTTTATGACTACTCTAAATCAGATAAACGAGGTTGAAATCAAAGCGTTGGAAGATGCATTTGAATCGTTTGGAAGGATATGCAGGCAATCCAATTTAACACCTCAAACAGTCTGGCAGGCCAATAATCCGAATCTCAAACGGATCAATATTTCTATTTTAATTTGGTCCCTTCCCATCACCATTTATGGCTTTTTGGTTAATATCATTCCTTACTTTTTATGTCACTGGATCGATAAAATATTCAATAAACATCTGGTATATAAATCTACGGTTCGCATTCTGGCAGGATTGATCTTCTTCCCTCTGATGTATCTGTTCTGGATGAAATGTATATATATCTGGAGTGATTCCTGGCTGTTAACACTAGCATCTTTGTTTACCTTCAGAAGGTCAGGAATATTCAGTTGGCGCCAGATAAAAAGTTGGAAACAAGTATCCGGCAAAAGAAAATATCTTAAGCGTGCGGCGAATAATTCTGATATCGTCAATGCATTTGTTAGCCTTCAAACAACCTTGAATAACCATCAATTATAAACTATAATCCCATCTTGATTACAACAATACTCACCTGGCTTTTCATTATTTCAGCCATCATTCAGTTACTGGTCTGGATAGGAATATATCTACCGTTCGCGTTATATAGAGAACCTAAAAGGGTTGAAAATGAGGTAAATAAGGTAAGTATAGTCATTGCTGCTAGGAATGAGTCCAATAATTTGGTCAAGTATCTGCCCCGTATCCTAAACCAAAACTACCGTTCCTTTGAAATAGTCATAGCAAACGATAATTCCACCGACGATACTGATAAAATAATTTCCAACTTCACAACAGATTACAGCAACATACGAGTTGTTGATATCGAGAGAAAACTTGCACAGTTTCCTGGCAAAAAACACGCATTGACAAAAGCCATAGAAACTGTACAAAACGAAGTTCTTTTATTTACGGATGCGGATTGTGAACCAGCCAGTGCAAATTGGCTTGGGAAAATGCAATCGCTCATCACAACGACACATACTGTGGGATTGGGATATTCTCCATTCAAAAAACTACCGGGATTTTTAAATGCCTGGGTGCGATTTGAAGGAGTCTACACAGCGATTCAATATTTTTCTTTGGCACTAAGGGGACTGCCTTACATGGGTGTAGGTAGAAACCTTATTTACAAAAAAAATCTTTTCTCAAAAGCCGATGGTTTCGCTAGTCACCAGGATATACTTTCAGGTGATGACGATCTGTTCATCAATCAGGTAGCTAACAAAGACAATACAGTGATCACGCTTGATCCGAAAACATTTGTCTACACGGATTCAGCTACAGATTGGTCAACATATTGGAAACAAAAGCGAAGACATGTTTCTACCGGCAGCAAGTACCAATTCCATCATCAAATAATACTAGGACTTGTGACACTGAGTCACGTAATTTTTCATTTAGGAGGGTTTGTGTTGATTTTCAGCACAGAATTTGCGGCATTTTTTTTCGCAGGAAGATTTTTGATCGTAGTACCCATATATGGACTGATATTAAAAAAACTAAAGCAAGTCGATTTACTGATACTAATTCCATTGCTTGACGTGCTTTTATCCATCTACTACCTGATTCTTTCTCCTGCAGTAATTTTTAATCAAACTCAAAAATGGAAGTAAAAGAAGCACCTAAGAGAAATCTATCCGAAAGAGCTCAAGAAGACTATGACAACGTACTACGCGCAATCGAAGGCTGTCAGAAATCCTATCAGTTATTAATGGAAAGATATCGCCATTCTGTGTATCACATGATGCTCAAAATGGTCAACAACCGAGATGATGCAGAAGATCTCATGTTAGAAGCATTTGGCAAAGCATTTAATAAATTGCCCAGCTATGCACCTAATTATGCCTTCAGTACCTGGCTATTTAAGATCGCTATCAACAACTGTATCGATCATATCCGAAAGAAAAGACTAAAAATGCTCTCTATAGATGATCCATTAGAACCTAATGGTAGTCATGACTACTCTAACAACCTTCGTGCTTCTTCACTCGATCCTGAAGAAATCATTATCAGAGAACAAAGATTGGATCTCGTCAGAGCCTTGATGAACAAACTTTCCCTAAAGTATAAGTTGATGATTGAACTTAGATTCTTTGAGGGTTTGAGTTACGATGAAATTGCAAGGGAATTAGAAATTCCATTAGGAACTGTAAAGGCTCAATTATTCAGAGCAAAAGAAATCATGTACAACCATCTTCAAAACCCCGGTGCGAAAGCCTATATCGAAAATACACTTCGAAAGAAGGACAGGGTTAATATGAAGAAGGCTATGGCCAAAGCGGTCAATATGAACTAAGATTCATTATAAGATACTTACTACCAAATTATAATGAACATATCAGGCCACTCCCGAATACGGAGTGGTTTTTCTTTTGTTATTCCAAAACAAGTTTGTGTGAATTCTTTTGGATTCGAATATCCTTGGCCAGAACGATATCTGTTTCCAATTCCTGAATATTGACTGAATAATAC
>JAHHJQ010000136.1 GCA_018680005.1 Bacteroidia bacterium
AGTAAGAGCGGTCGCCATGAGCATGCGAACACCTGAAGAATTGCAAGCTGTAGGTAAGGTGATTTTCAATGAACTAAAAGCACTGGGATTTGAAAAACTTCGGAATACCGAAATCATCATTAATATGGATGGGAAGCATTCCATTCTCAGCTATTATTACTCCGATTCTGGGGTGAGCGGAAAAATCGAAGTCGATTATACTTCCCATCCAATGCTCAAAAAATGGGCGGAAGATTTGAAAACTGCTGGGGATGGTTTTGCAAAAGTCCATATCGCCGAAAACGAAATGGTGGAATGGATAAAATACAGGGAAGACCTGGGTTATCTGCCGGACTCACAATTGAAGGAAATCAAAACATTGGATTATTATTCCTATTCAACTGGTTTGGGTGCGCTGAGCATATCTTCTTTCGAACCTATCACCAACGAGCAATTAACCACACTGGATCGCTTCAGGAATGTATTTCAGCTTGCTTACCGAAGATATTCGGACGTGTTGCAAGCAGAAGCACAAGCACGGGAGGCGCAAATCGAAGCGGCATTGGAAAAGGTCCGGTCTCGTTCATTAGCAGTCAACAGATCGGACGAATTCAATGAAGTAGTTGGGGTCGTATTTGAAAAATTGAACGAATTAAATATGCCCGTTGGTTCGGTTACCATCGCATTGACTATCCATGGTACTAAGGACTGGGAGGTGTATGGTTGCGGTGAAGGAGAGTCGGGTTTGTCATTAATAAAATTTAACCTACCCTATTTCTCCAACGCATTTTCGGATGATATTTTAACCGCTCAAAGTAGTGTTGAATCGGGTTACTTCAGCAAAGTTTATTCTGAAGCTCAAAAAAATGAGTACTATGAATTTGCATTTAAAAATACCGAGCTAAAAAACTTACCCAATGACCTAAAACAAAAAGTCTGGCAAAGTAAATCCTATGCACTTTCAGTTGCACATTCTAAAAACTCATCGATCATGGTCAATGAGTTTGAAGGAAAGGTTTTGAATGAAGATCAGGCAGGTATTTTAAAAAGATTTTCCAGGGTTTTTGAGCAGACCTATATCCGCTTTCTTGATCTTAAAAAAGCAGAAGCACAAGCAAGGGAAGCGCAAATCGAAGCTGCCCTGGAGAAGGTTAGAAGTCGTACCATGGCCATGCAGCATAGTGATGAGTTACCTGAGGTAGCTCATGTTCTATTTTCACAAGTGCAATCTTTGGGTATCCCGACCTGGAGTGCTGGATACAACATTCTAGCAGAGGACAAAAAATCCTCTACTTGTATCATGAGTAGCGAAGGCCAGATCCAGGCGGCATTTCAACTGCCTTTGACAAAAGAAAAATCTTTTGAAGAATGGCACCAGGCAGCAATTGGTCAACAATCCTTCTTCGTTCAGGAGCTTGGAGGAAAAAATCTGGAAGAACATTATCAGTTCCTAATGTCTCTTCCCGGCATCGAAGCAGCGGTAGATCCTTTAGAAGAGGCGGGCATCTCTTTTCCTACCTATCAGATCAATCATCTTTCATTCTTTGAAGATGGTTTTTTGCTCTTTATCACTTATGAAAAAGTACCGGAGGCACATTCGATTTTTCAGCGATTCACCAATGTTTTTGAACAAACCTATACACGATTTTTAGATCTGCAAAAAGCAGAGGCTGCAGCGCGAGAAGCGCAGATAGAAGCAGCACTGGAAAGGGTGCGATCCAGATCCATGGCCATGCACAAATCCGAAGAGCTCACAGATGTAATCCAGGTAGTCTATGAGCAAATGATCGCACTCAGTATACTAGTCGAACATACAGGATTCATTGTAGACTACAATACACGAGATGACATGCACATCTGGCTGGCTGATAAGGAAGGTGTTCCATCTCAGGTTACGATTCCATATTTTGATTCTCCTCATTGGAATAGCTTTCAGGAAGCCAAAGAAAAAGGAAGGGATTTCTTCGCCAACCATCTTCCTTTTGAAGAGAAAAATAGATTTTATCAGAAGCTATTTGAGCATATACCCGGCGTAACAGAGGAAGCCAAAGAACGATATCTCAGTTGCCAAGGGCTTGCTATTTCAACCGTCTTGTTGGACAGTGTTGGCTTATACATCGAGAACTTCGCGGGTGCACCTTATTCGGATGATGAGAATGAAATACTCATGCGTTTTGGAAAGGCTTTTCAGCAGACCTATACCCGCTTTCTCGATTTGAAAAGAGTAGAAGCACAAGCAAGGGAAGCGCAGATAGAGGCTTCATTGGAAAAAGTCCGATCCCGTTCATTGGCGATGCACAAGACGGATGAATTAGGAGAAGTTATCACTGTTGTGTTTGAAAAATTGCAGGAATTAAAAATCCCTGTACATGATGGTGTAGCCCTCATTACTTTCAAATCGGGGTCAAAAGACCTGACTGAATGGATGGAAAATCCAGGATTTTCGTCAGCACTAAAATTTGAGCTCCCCTACTTTGATCACCCCGTGCTTTCCAACCTTTGGAATGCCAAAAATAAAGGGAGAGAATTTTTAGTAGAAAGATATACATCTGAGGAAAATCAGTCTTTCTTAAACCACATTTTCGAACATACTGATTTTAAAAACACTCCTGAAGATGTAAAAGCGATATGTTTGGCAGCCAACACCTATTCTACATCAATTGCCTTTCAAGAAAATACAGCCATTTTTATCAATGATTATTCAGGCATTTCTCTTTCTGAACCGGATATTGATATTCTCAAGCGTTTCACACGGGTCTTTGAGCAGGCTTACATCCGCTTTCTTGACCTACAAAAAGCCGAAGAACGCGCAAAAGAAGCCAGGATCGAAGCAGCACTCGAAAGTATTCGATCCCGATCCCTGGGCATGCACAAAAGTGACGAAATTAGCGATGTCGTCTGGACAGTCATGCAGAAAATGACAGAGCTGGACATTGAAATGAATGGAGGTGTGTCATTGGCCACTTTTATCCCTGACTCTAAAGATCTACTCCATTGGTATGTCAATCCTGATCATCCTGCCAGCCCTAAATCTATGCGGCTTCCATATTTCAAAAACGTCGTTTTTGATGAATTTAATGAAGCGAGGGAAAAAGGAGCAGCATGGCTCGCCAGGGTATATAGTTTTGATGAAAAAAATGAATATTTCAATCATGCCTTTGCACATTCCGATTTCAAGCATGTACCCCAAGACTTGAAAAGCTGGATACTTGAACAGCCCACATTTGGCTATACCGTAGTCATTGAAGAAAATTGCTGCATTTTTCTCAATGATTATACAGGTAAATTATTCACTGAAGAAGAAAATAAAATCTTTAAGCGATTCTCTATTGTCTTTGAGCAAGCCTATACACGGTTTATGGATTTAAAGAAAGCGGAAGAACAAGCCAGATTGATCAAAGAAGAACGAGATCGACTTAATGTTACACTAAGCGAGCTAAAAGCCACCCAGGCCCAACTGATTCAGACCGAAAAAATGGCCTCGCTCGGAGAGCTCACCGCAGGTATCGCCCATGAGATCCAGAATCCACTCAATTTTGTAAACAATTTTTCAGAAGTCAGTGGTGAACTAATTGATGAAGCTTTGGAAGAGCTCACTTCGACTCCGCTCAGTGAGCAGAGTTTGGATGAAGCAAAGGATATTCTGGGCGATCTCAAACAAAACCTAGAGAAGATCCATCATCATGGCGGCCGTGCAGACTCGATTGTCAAAGGCATGTTGCAACACAGCCAGTCTAGTTCCGGTGAAAAAGAACCTACTGACATTAATGAATTGGCTGATGAATATTTGAGATTAGCCTATCACGGACTTCGGGCAAAGGATCCAACTTTCAACGCAGCTTTTGAAACCAACTTGGATCCGGATCTACCCAAGATCAATGTCATACCCCAAGATATTGGCAGGGTACTGCTGAATCTGATCAATAATGCTTTTCAGGCCTGCGCTGAGCGAAGTCGAAGTGCTGTGCCTTCGACTCGTCCGACGCCAAAGGCTATAGCCGACGGCAGTCCGCTCAGTCACCAGCCTTCGACTTCTGCCATCCACCAAAAAGACTATCAACCCAAAGTCGCAATTACAACTCAACAATTCAACAATTCAACAATTCAACTTACAGTATCCGACAACGGCCCCGGTATCCCCGACTCCATCAAAGACAAGATTTTCCAGCCTTTCTTCACAACCAAGCCTACAGGTGAAGGGACTGGATTAGGGCTATCGTTGAGTTATGATATTGTGAAGGCGCATGGTGGGGAAATCACTGTAGAAAGCGAAGTTGGAAATGGGACTGCGTTTATTATCAAATTGCCCTTTGATTGAATCACGTTGGACTGGGCGGACTCCAAATAATGTAAATTATTTATGTAGTTTAGGTCGTCTGCCTTCAAAAACCAACTGCTCCATGTTCAGAAAGGTCTTCTCAATATTTATTCTACTATTAGTAAATCTATTAGTGATAGGACAGGGCGATACGCTTATACTGTCTGTAGCAGATATTGATGATAATCAAATGCTGATCTCCAATGCTTCAGCTGCGGATTATTGGAAATACAAAAGCGGGCATAATCCAGAATGGAAAAAGATGGGTATTGATGACAGTGATTGGGAGTCCATAACGCCTGCTACCCTGACACTGGACATGGCCGATGAAACCGGGAAGGTTGAAGGATGGTTTAGGTTGAAATTTAAGTTGGATGCTTCTTTAGATTCCATTCCATTGTTTTTTCATGTCAAAGATTTTGGTCAGGCCCTAGATATTTTTCTCAATGGCCAAAGATTGCATACCCACGGACAATTAGAATCCGATTCCACGACATTTCATGGTGCCGTGATGAGAGACATATATACTTTTGTGCCTGTACAGTTAAATGCTGATTCAGTATATACGATTGCCTTTCATTACTTGCATATGCCTTTGGGATTCCCTGCCAATCTCTTGGAGACGGATGGGATGCTACGATTTGGTTTTGGGCTGGTCAATTATAATTACATGGCTATCAATGGAGAAAACAGAGTAAAGACATTGGGCAAATTGTTATTTCGTACGACAGCCACAACGGTGATTACTTTGTTGTTCTGGTTATTTTTTCTTTTTAATAGAAAAGATGTAACCATCCTTTTGATATCCATTTGTGTGACTGGTTTTTTTGTAATACAAGCAGTGGGCTTACTTACTTCTGGATCGTTTCCAATTTCTGTCACTCTTTTTAATCTATTGGGTCAGCTAATTCCGGTTGGAATCACTGTTGTTTTAGGCTCTCTTCCATTCATCTTTGCTAAAATCCTTACTGGATCTTATCCTAGATTTCTATGGCTAATGCCCTTACTCCTAATTATTCATTGGATAATCCGGATGACGACCAATAGCGGACTAGGGCAAATCATTTTCGTCATATTGATTGGTTCGATAATTTCTATTTGCGTATACTTTATCATCAGATCGTGGAAAGGTCTGCACGGAGCACAATGGGCGGTCATTATTGGTATTCTTCTATTTCTCTTAATATTCTTCGCTAATTTAATGCTGTCAAGCTATGCCCCTGATGGATTTAATGCTGACTCCATTACTTCTTACCTTTTTTATTTAGGGTACATGGTGTTTCCGTTTTCTCTAGTGGTGTACGTGGTGATGCGTTTTGGAGAAAGTCAGGAAGAGGTCAAAAATAATGCAGCCCAGGTTGTCAAAGTGACCGAAGAAAAAAGACAACTAGCGCTTGCCCAAAAAGAAGTATTAGAAAAGCAAGTAAAAGAAAGAACCGAGGAACTCAGTCAATCCCTGAATCATCTCAAATCCACCCAAGCCCAACTCATCCAATCTGAGAAGATGGCCTCCCTTGGCGAACTCACCGCAGGAATTGCACACGAGATCCAGAATCCATTGAATTTCGTCAACAACTTTTCTGAAGTGAGTGGTGAAATGCTAGATGAGGCAATGGAAGAGCTCACTTCGACTCCGCTCAGTGAGCAACAATTGGATGAAGCAAAAGAAATACTAGGAGA
>JAHHJQ010000171.1 GCA_018680005.1 Bacteroidia bacterium
TATGAACCCAGTTGATCGTAGTAGGCATCTCTGAATTTGTAAGTAAATCCATTGGGGTAGGGAATGCTATTTCCAAACATGAAATATTCATAGAGATTCAAGCCTACCCCGGTACTATCAAAATTAAGATTGACTTCATTCATTAGATGTGGTGCAGGAGGATCATAATCCGGTTTTCCACATACGAAATACCAGTCGCTCGTCAGGCCATTGATGTCCAACGCCAATGATATCGGTGATGGCGTCGTAATAGGAGGAGAATTGATAGTTGCGCTGGCACCCAGATAAAAATGCTTGTTGGGAAAATCATAGAATGTCAATAGGTTTCCATTGATCTTCCCTTTGCCAATTCTGCGATCTGCAATCTTAGCATTGGTCCCAAAGGCTCCTTCAAAACCGATATACTGAATTCCACCTCCTGTGGTGCTGAACAATGCTTCTAATTGGATATCCGCATTAAATGCATCCTGTAAGGGCATTGTGCCTATAGTAGCGCCGGCGCGAAAACCCAAATTTCCAAAATCAGGGGTGTACGTCTTGGCATATACGTCAGGTGCTGTCTCGACCAGATTCAATAACATATTGCCATAGGCACCTCCAGAAAATCCATAAAATCCGAGACCAGAAAGAAAGGGGATGGCGGATCCAAATACCACACCTACATCGACACTCCAATATTTGTATGCTTCGTAATGGTTGTAGCTAGTATTGCCAAATACCCCATCCACTGTTGCTCCAATTCCAGGACCTTTGAAGTAGGCGGACAAACCACCGGTAATTCTCTTTCCATAGATCGCGTGATCAGAGTCAATGGTCAGATAGCCTGCAATATTCACTGCGGCTAGATTGGCTGTAACTGCCAGTGAGTCCAGATTGAGTCCAAGATAGTGGGGTTTAAATTTTACGTCATTGACAAGGTCTTCGAGGATTTCGAATTCAATTCCAAATGCACTGGTGGCACTGATAGCACTGGAAGTATCACCAAGACTGAAGGTCACATCAAAATCAAGACTACCATGCAGTTTTTGGCCTGGCGTCTTGGGCAAGGGGTCAAATGAAATACTGTTGACCGTCAAAGGAAAACCATGTGCTTTCTTTTGAGGACTGGCCAGAGACCATGTTCCCAGGTCAAATGTGAGACTATCGAGATTGCTATATTCAAATCCAAGCCCCTGAAATCCAAATTCCATATTGATGTTTTTCAGTGGCCCTAGTTTTTTATCCACATAAGCCAGGCTACCGTCTAGATTCATCCCGAAATACTTCACAGTATCCTGCTTGTATGCGGTAATCATTGATGTCGGTTCCAATAAAAGATCTCCTTTGAGCAGATTGGCATTGATAGGTCCGGTTGGTTCAATCGTCAAAGCAAACATACTTCCACCTTCCGGAGATCCGGGCCCGGCAAGGGCAAACACGGTATCCAAAGCAATAGCGGCGCTGTCCAACCAATAGCCATGATATTTCAGTGGATTCTGAATGGAGTCAGGATGACTAGCGGGTAATCCAATCTGGCCAATGACATGCGCTTCGGTGAGTGAATTCATCAAAAATTGAACACTTATAGTATCTACGCTTGCATTGAGATCCGAAATATCTGCATCTGGCCAAGCGATGACATTGTGTGCGAATGCTTCCAGGGTCACCCCCTGATCATCAATAAATACTTGTTGTACTCCGACTGCCGGAGGACCACCTGTGTTGGTCTCCCACGATGGAGGCAATTCAAGTGTTAGGCTTTCACCATAGAATCCTCTCCAAAGGGATGTTGTATCTGTCACACTGCCATAGGTCAATGGAAATGTCATTCCTACGGGATTAAAACTATCGGACAGATCAAGATTGAGATTGAGTGCCTCGATCGTCATGCCATGGGCGTCTTCGATTTGCGACTTTTCCCATGTACCTGTCAGTATAATATCATTCCAGGCTGCGCCAGTACCGACCAGAGTCACGGTGCTTTTGCTGATGCTATCATCCGGAATAGGTGTGAACCAATCTCGTGTAAATTCTGCAGCTAGTTCTACCCCAAATTGGCTAAATCCGTCCTCATCCCAGGCGATATAACATCCCTGATGAAAGGGATCATAGGGTACCGCTGCTTTTTTAAATCTAAATGAAATATCATCGGTCGCATTATTGATCAAAATATCATCGACGATTTCAATTCGATCCGGTGGTGATTCTAAAGATGTCGGATGAAATCTGACACCTTTAGCAATAAAACCAAGCATCTCGACGGCATTCCATTCAGCAGGAGCGGCTAGTGCCAGCATTGCATTGAACTTTGATTGATTGGGAAGAAAAACCATTTCCGTAATTGCAAACCTGGAATCGGAGGCATTGTCCAGTTCCAGGATCATAGGCATGTTCACAGCTGGATCGCCAAGCGGTGCCATAGGTCCACTGGTGCCCAGAAACGGAACATCCACCAAGTTAGAATCTGACCATTCCAGGACATCCTGGACCATATCATGATCCAGACCAGCAAGAGTTCCCGCTGCGCCAAGCAACCATTCTTTTGCGTATACAGGTGCACTGGGATCTACCTTTGCTAATATCTCTCCCTCTACCAGATTTCCTAACTGATCGGCTTTGATATCCTGAAATTCAACTTCGACTGTCGTCACTACACCCGGGATATACGCTGTTCCAGTTCCTGAAAATGGGACTCCGGCGGTATAGGTATACAAACTGTCGACATCATTTTTTATCTCAAATTCTCCATTTTCTCCTGCATACAGCTTTTGCCAAAGGGTGTCGTTGCTGTAAAAAACATTGTATGTTTTTCGACAGACAAAATCACTTCCTTCCCAAACCCAATATTCTACCTTGCTATGTCCAAAGTTGGTAAAGTCACTGGCGGCAAAAGTGTGATTGATAGAGTCCGTTGGAGCTGTTTGATATCCTTCGTGAACACCATCCACAGGTGTCCATTGGACAAAGGAGTAAATCTCTTGGGTTGGTGTTGACCATCCATTATTGGCTAATAGAAAATCCGCTTTAGCTTGTAAATTATGTAGCGTTCGTAAGTTAGAATTTGTCGTGTCATGTGCGATTAGGTCCAATTCCGGTTCTGGAACACCTCCGACAATGGCACCGCATTCTGGTGGAGTTGGAATGGGAATTTTTACCGTATGATGACAGGTATCCGTATCCGGCCAAGGTGCAATAGCAAAGATTTCTGAGGTAATCTCTTCGGGCTCGGCATGATACAAAGAATACTTGCCGTTCATATTGATATCACCGGATCCACTAATCGGATCAAATCCGTAATCCCAAATGATATTCATATTGCTTGTTAAATTGTATCCCGGATAACAGACTGCATAAAACATATGAATGGGAGGTGGTGGAATTACATTATAGACGTAGGGCATCTCTTTATACAGCCTGACCACTTCTGGTAATGCGGAGCCCCCAGCCCCAAAAGGATCACAATTACATAGAGCCTCGGAACTTTTGTTCTGATTTTGCCCTTCATTGCCAGCGATAATGTCCTTATCCTTATCCTTATCCTTCGGTAGCGGAATATCCTTTTTGGGAGGTGTTGTCTTTTTGGAACCGCCTATTTTATAGGTAATTCCGGCACTAAAAGTCAGGCTTTTATCAATCGGTTCCTGTGTGCTTTCAACCCTTTCAAATCGGGTTAATGTTTTGCGAATCTGGTCAGGATCAGGAAGGTCATCCGGAACATTGATACCAGATAAATCTAATCCTGTACTCCGTGAAGTATTGGCCGGATTAATATTCAAATAGGCAGTAGAAAAATTAAATCCAAAATTTCCTCCGCCGGGAAAGACTTGTAATTCGAGTGCAGGCTTGAAAAGAAACTCCATTTTTTTCTCAGCTGCCGGCAGATATTGCTGATAAACCCTATCC
>JAHHJQ010000196.1 GCA_018680005.1 Bacteroidia bacterium
GTATTGATTAGAATGATTCAAGCCTTAGAAAAATCACTTTGAGCTATGGACTATGGACTATGGACTATGGACTATGGACTATGGACTATGGACTATGGACTATGGACTATGGACAATAAGCAAACTGAAACCTAACAAACACCTATGTATCACAAGGAAACACTAAAAGACAAAATTGCCCTCGTCACCGGCGGCCGCTCCGGAATCGGTTATGCTATTGCGAAGCAATTTTTGCAATTAGGGGCAAGCGTCATGATATGCTCCCGGAAGGAAGAGCCACTAGCGGCAGCAGCAAAAGAGCTCAATGAATTTGGGCCGTGTTATGCGCATCCTTGTGATATTCGTGAGGTGGAGCAGATAGAAGCGCTCGGTGAAGCCATTCAAGAAAAATTCGGTCGGCTTGACATTTTGGTGAACAATGCGGGAGGACAGTTTCCGGCACCTGCAGAACTGATAAGTAAAAAAGGATGGGCGACAGTTATCAATAACAATCTCAATGGCACATTTTATATGTCGCAGCATATGGCACAAAAGTTTTTCATTCCTCAAAATAGTGGGGTCATTGTCAACATCATTGCCAATGTCTATCGTGGATTTCCTGGGATGGCACACACAGGTGCTGCCAGGGCAGGAGTAGATAATCTGACCAAATCGCTTGCACAGGAATGGGCTCGATATGGAGTGCGGGTGAATGCGATTGCACCGGGGACAATTGAATCATCAGGGTTGGATACATATCCAAAAATGATACAAGACAGCTTTGAGGCAGCAAAGGAAGATAATCTGATGAAAAGATTCGGTACTGTCGAAGATGTGGCCAATGCGACTACTTTCTATAGCTGTGATCTGTCGTCGTACATCAGTGGTACTACATTGTATGTTGATGGTTGCGAACATCTTGCCGGAGATAGGATGGGCTTGATCAATACACTAAGAGCAATGATGGAATAGCAAAAAGCCATGGATACCAAACAAAAAATAGTAGAAGTTGCCCTGACCTGTTTCAATGACAGCGGCTACGGTGCGGTATCGCTCAACGATGTGGCTAAAACACTCGGCGTCAGTCGTGGACATGTTGCCTACCACTTCAAAGACAAAGATGCCCTTTTAGAACATATAGCCAATGCATTATGGAATCAGCTGGACCTGGAACGCGCCAAGTCACTGAGCTTTCCATCTTTTGAAAATCTAACCAAAATGATGGAGGTCTTTCAGAAGTACTATAAGCAATATTCTTTCATTTTTATGGATGCACAGGTGACTTCACATCCGATATTGAGACCGATGATCGAGCAAAAAAGCAAAGAAGCTATTGCGGACAATATGCGAACAATAACCTTTTCGATGGAGTTGGGCAATATGAAACCTGAACCATATTCGGGAGCCTACTATAATTTGAGTGTCCAATTCTGGATGATCTCCTTCTTCTGGTTTCATCAGATGCGATTTCGGAAGGATGCTCAAAATGAAGACATGATGAAAATGGGATGGAGTCTTTTGATACCGCATTTTACTGAAAAAGGCATTGCCTCCTTTATTCAATATTTTGGTCAGGAATACTATGATAGTCTCGGTCAAGGGAAGCTTTCTACTTCAGCATTTGGCATTTAGAGAGGAAAATCTATTTTCGCACTCCAATGGATTCAATATTATCAGAAATGTTATCCTATGTCTCAGGCATGGGAGGACTGGAGTTAGTAGGATTGATTTTTGGTCTTCTGGCGGTAATTTTTTTGGTCAAAGCCAGGATAATCACATGGCCTTTTGGAATCGCTTATGTGCTTGTATCATTTGTAATATTCTGGCAGGCAAGATTGTACGGAGATTTTATTTTGCATATCATTTTTCTAATCCTCAATATCTATGGTTGGTATGAATGGGTGCATGGCAAATCAGAAAAAATAGGAGAGTACCCGATAACCCATTCGGATACCAAAACCAGCGTAATCCAATTAGTTTGCTCCATCATCGGTATTTGGATTTTTGCCAAATTCCTGATTTGGTTACCTACACAATTTGAAGGCATGGAGGCCGCATCTCTGCCCTATTGGGATAGCACAACTTCTGTATTAAGCATTACTGGAATGTGGTTGACAGCTAAGAAACGGATAGACAATTGGTATTACTGGTTTGTAGTGGATGTGTTGGCAACGGGTATATACTTCCATAAAGGCATATACTTTTATGCGCTGCTTTATGGGATATATATCAGCTTTGCAGTCTGGGGATATCTTACCTGGCGAAAACTGCAACAACAACAATTGGCCATCCTATGATCAAGGTAGTAGTCACTGGAGTTGAAAGTACGGGCAAAACGGTTTTGGCGCAATCGATCGGTGGTTATTATAAATGTCAGATGGTTGAAGAGTATGCACGTACATATCTGCAAGTCACCAAAGGACAGTATACGCAATCCGATCTAGTCACCATTTTGAATCGACAAATGGCGAATGAAGCCGTAGCGATAAAGACGGATCCAAATCTGGTCGTTTGTGATACAGGCCCTTACGTGATTAAAGTATGGAGTACATTTAAGTATAACACGGTTGACCCAAAGATCCTGCAGACCATTCAAAATTATGAAGCCGATCTTTTCATACTTCCGGATTACAAGGGCATTCCGTACGAAGAAGATCCCCTCCGTGAAAATCCCAATGATCGTGAAATCCTATTTGAAATGTATTTAAAGGAAATGGTCAATCAGGATGTTCCTTTTCTAATCGTCTCCGGTGATTTTGAAAACCGACTGTGGCAGGTGAAGCGGGCGGTTGATTGGTTGGTGGATAGGTCGTAGGCCGTAGTCATCAGACGTCAGTTAACAGTCCTCAGACTTCAGCTTTCAGTCCTCGGTGCTCAATTAGCAGTCATCAGTCCTCAGCTTTCAGTCGTCCTGAGCTCTCATAACATAGGTTGACTAATTATTTTCACCTAAAACATGCTTTTTCCC
>JAHHJQ010000199.1 GCA_018680005.1 Bacteroidia bacterium
CGATTTACAGTGGCCATATCTAATGAAGAAGGCGTCATGGTCAATGCGGCAGAGCGATTGTTGCAAAAGTCAATAGATGAAATTCGTGAAATGGCGAAGGATATCATTTTTGGTCAATTGAGATTGGTGGTTGCCACTATGGATATTGAAGAAATCAACTCGGATCGGGATAAATTCTTGACCAATGTCTCCAGCAACGTGGGCAACGAATTACGAAAAATTGGATTGGAACTCATCAATGTGAATGTGACTGATATACAAGATGAATCGGGTTATATCGAGGCACTCGGTAAAGAGGCCGCTGCTAAGGCCATCAATGATGCCAAGAAATCTGTTGCAGAAAAAGATCGTGATGGGTCTATCGGTGAAGCACAAGCGAATAAGGATATGAGAATTCAAGTTTCAAGTGCAAACGCTTTCGCTCAGGTAGGTGAAGCAGAAGCACAAGCAAAATCTCGTGAAGGGGAAAATGAAGCAGCCATATTGATTGCTAATTCGAATGCAGAAAGAAGACAAAAGGAAGCAGAAGCGCTCAAAATTGCGATGTCGTCTGAAAAAATCCAGGCTGCTAAAGCACTTGAAGAATCATATGTTGCTGAACAAAAAGCTGAAAAAGCTAGAGCTGCAAGAGAGTTGGCATCTAAGGAAGCAGATATCATTGTTCAGGCAGAAATAGCCAAAAGAAAAACTGAAATCGACGCTGAGGCTGAGGCTGAAAGAATCAGGCGTAAGGCAAGAGGGGAAGCGGACGCCATTATATCAATGAAAGAAGCTGAAGCCAGAGGTCTTTATGAAATTCTTGAAAAACAAGCAGATGGATTCAATCAAATCGTAAAAGCCACCAATGGTAATCCTAGAGAAGCTGTGCTGATGCTGATCGCCGACAAATTGCCTGAACTAGTAGAAACCCAGGTTGAAGCCATCAAGAATATTAAGATTGATAAAGTGACCGTATGGGAAGGAGGCAATCAGGATGCTGAAAGTGGCAATTCAACAGCAAAATTCATATCTGGTCTCTATAAATCAGTTCCCCCAATGAGCGACTTATTTAATATGGCTGGCATGGATCTTCCGGGGTATCTAGGAAAAAAAGAGGCGGTTGAAGATGCTGAAGAAGTAGATAACAATAAAAACTCAAAGGGCAATTAACACGATAATTTGAATTTATCTTCAAACGCTCATCTTTTTTCAAGATGAGCGTTTTCATTTACTTCTTTGGAAAGCTGGAATCGTACTTTTGACCATGTCCCAACCACCGCGGGTAAGTAATCCAAAGGCATTTCTGATTCTGGCACTCCTGGCACTTACCTGGGGAACATCTTTTATATTAATTAAAAAGGCGCTCTTGGTCTTTAATCCATATCAAGTTGCTGGACTTCGGGTATTTATTGCATCTCTGGCATTCATCCCAATTATTCTTATCAATTGGAAGAAAATCAATTGGAAAAGATGGCCACTGTTTATTGCTGTTGGTTTTTGTGGCACAATGATTCCGTCTTTTCTATTTCCATTAGCTCAAACCAATATCAGCAGTTCCATGGCAGGCATCTTGAATGCAATAGCTCCTATATTTACTTTGCTGATTGGTATACTGTTCTTTAAAAAAGCATTTGAACTAAGAAAAGGGATGGGTATCGCACTTGGTTTTATTGGTGCCGCATTACTTATTTCAGCAGGCAGTTCTATGGATATAGATCAAAACAGCTGGTATGGCATTTACGCAGTACTTGCTGGAGTCCTCTATAGTTTTTCCAGCAATATTATCGAAAATTACTTCTCCGACATGTCGGCTTTAAACATCAGCGCTGCATCCTTTGGAATAATGGGCCCGATTGCTCTCATCGTCCTATTGGTATTTCAAGCTCCGCAGACGATAATAGACTCGGATAAAGGTCTCCTTTCTTTAGGATATGTGACGATATTGGCGCTTTTCAGTACAGTCATGGCATCCGTTGTGTTTTTCTATCTTATACAAAGAACAAGTGCTGTTTTTTCTTCAACAGTAGCCTATGTCATCCCAATCGTCGCATTAATGTGGGGAGCCATAGACGGAGAATTGATTACACTCCATCATTTTATTGGGATGGGCTTAATACTTGCTGGTGTGTATTTTTCCAGGGGAGGGTAAATCCATTATTGCCTCACTATGAATTGGTTGATATATCTTTCCGTAGTACTAAATAGATGAATAGAATAGATTCCTGATCTCAATCGCGAAATGTCTAATTCTATATCATTCGAAAAAATTGTATGCTCTATCTTTAACATTTTTCTACCCAAAACATCAAAAACTTCTACCGCAATCGATTTATCGGAAATTGGATTTATGATATTCAGTATTGACCCCGTTGGATTCGGATAAAGGATCAATTGGCCTGTAATCTTTTGGCTTTGGTTGATAGAGGTGGTAGTATCATAACTTCCCTTTTTTCGGAATATATGGTCTATTCCAACTGGTGAGACAAACATTTGAGAATGGCTATGCGCAACTCCCGGGACCGTGTCTAGTGTGTGAATGATCTCTTGATAATGATTCTGTAAGTGATTGAAATATATACTAGCCCGTTCCAATCTGTGACTCCCTTGTAGTTGTGCTTCACAGGCCATATCCATTACGGCATCATTGGGATCATTATCAGCCCCTCCAATCACATATGCTACATTTACCTTCTTATATCTATTTCGAATCTCCTCTACGGTTGATAATCCTGGGTAGGAAAAAAGATCTTCCAATCCATATTTCCATTCGTTGTAACTTGAGCAGGATGTATTAGGTACCTCAAATTGATCAATGGTTCCAGATATTCTTCTTGTATCATCCATGTATGCGAACGAACTGGGGTTCATGACAACATATCGAACAGGGAAGCGTGAACCCATGGTATCATGAATAGGTGAACTTAACGCATGGCGATGAACAAATTGTCCGCCAGCAGAATGACCCACGAGCACAATTTCTTCCAAAGAGGGAATATTGGTTAGTATTCGATTGATCAAGCTATCCACTACAGCGTATGAAGATATTCGAACTGGTCTTGGGTTTGTCGCTTCATTTCTTGAAAGCGAGCCTGCACTCCATCCTCCTGAAGTCCAGTATATGTAACTTGTAGGCAAACTGAAAGCATCGATGTCCGATTCTGTAAGAAACTGCGGAGCTAAATAAATGGTCGAATCACTATCCTGTGGTGCCATGTTGGCGGCGACCAACATATTAGTATAATATTCATCCGCATTTCGGTTAACCCCATGAACAACTATTATCCCATATTTAATCTCGTCATCAGCCAAATCAATGGGATGGCTGGATTCAAATGGTACAGTAAGCTCGTTTCCATTTACATGAAAAGAAAAATTCTTATCTACCAGAACATCTATCTGAGCATTGCAAACACTGATGAGAAAAAGTGGCAAAAAACAAAGTGAATATTTCATGTGAATATTGATTATTCCTTTTTATACCAACCAGCATACTTGAGATAATTGTTGGCAATACGCTCGATTTCTCCGTCGATATGCTTTTTGTCCAAAGGTTTAATCTTCTTTGCAGGTACACCAGCATAAAGAAATCCTGATTCCAATCGCTGATTCTCCAGGACTACTGCTCCAGCAGCAACAAAAACATTGGCCTCCACAATCGTATTATCCATAATGATGGCGCCCATACCTATCAGCACATTACTTGAAATTTGGCACCCATGAATGATGGCATTATGGCCAATAGATACATTGTTACCTATTTCTGTTTTTGTTCTTTCGAATGTGCAATGGATCACAGCACCATCCTGGACATTGACTTTATCACCCATCCGAATCGAATTGACATCGCCCCTAATCACAGATTGAAACCAAAAGCTGCAGTGATTACCGCATTTCACATCTCCAACTATCGTAGCATTAGGAGCGATATAACAATCCTCTCCAAATTCAGGTGTCCATCCTCTAACTGATTCAATTATTGCCATGAAATGAGATGTTGTTGGAAGCGAAGATAACAGAGATGTCAATAAGCTCAACGATTCTCCTTGTATTACTTTTAAAACAATTTATCTTACATTATTTTATTATTTAGCATTATTTACCATTTTTTGTTTTAATATTGTTTTATGATAAAGGAAGATCGTATACAACTAAATGAAAGATTTCGGAAGGTATTCGCCTTATTAGAAGATAGAGGAGAGGTCATTTTGAATGATCGAGGAGGAAAGGGAATGGGCGACTTTGCTGAAATGATATTGGGTAATCGAGCATATGGCCATATCATCCGAGCGTATCTCAACCCAAAGGATAAGCGCGTTATCGATTATAATGCGGCCAGAAAAGTATGTCGATTTTATAATGTCAATGAATCTTATCTGATTGATGGAATTGGAACTCCATTCGGAATCGAACTCCCAAAACGAAAAGAATCTGAGGTACTTAAACCTATAGGCAACATCCTGTTTACTTCAGCTGAGGCGTTTGCTGGTGCTACTATTGATCTTGGCTCTTCTCATACCGAAGATCATCAATACTATTCTATCCCTGGTGTGAGTGGTAGTGGTTATGTTTCATTTCCAGTCAATGGCAACTCAATGGAACCAGTGATTCAACACAATGACATCGTTATATGTCAAAGAGTTGAGAATATGAATGAAATAAAGGATGATGAAATTTATGCAATAAAATCTAGTGGTTCCCTGTGGATAAAATATATCCGGATAATCCGTGATGAAGATGGTCTCAAGTTTAAACTGATTTCCGCGAATCATCTGGAGCATGATCCTTTTATTGAAGAAGTTGACCCATCGACACGTGTATATAAGGTTGTACGTCGAATAAGTGATGTACCCTAACTAATCAATTTTATCCAAAACCAATTTGACAATGTTACTCGGCTTAATTCTGATCATTATCCTGTTTTGCGAAAACCTTCCTGAGTAAGGGAGTAGTTCTTTCACTTATGTTAGTTCTGATTTCTAATTCTTTTTTCTCCACCATAGAGAACAACCCGACGAGTGCCTTTCCCGTGACGTGGTCGTCAAGAGAAGGATTTACTTTTTGAACAAGAGGAAGCGTATTGTATTTGGTGACGACTTCCCGCCATAATTGAGCCGCCTGTACTTCTTCAAGTGCATTTAATATCACTGGCTGAAATTCATCATAAAGCGCTCGATAAGTGGTTCTTTCAAGATAGTTGGTAGCTGCATTCTTCTCTCCCATCAAAATGGAAAGCGCATCCTGAAAGGTTATCTGCTTTATTGCTCCGACAAATATGTTCTTGGCCCCCTTCGCAGCCTCTTCAGCAGCACGATTAAGTCGTTCAACCAATTTTGCTTCTATGTCCGAAAATCCAGGTATAACCTTTAATTTATCAGTGACTTTTCTCGCTTCTTCAGGTAACAAAATTTTATAAGGGCTATCAAAATATCCGTTAATCTGTGACAGCTGATCCGAGCCTTTGCCTATGCCAATCGTCAAAGCCTCTTTCAAACCTAGACCAATTTCTTGTTCTGTAAGCATTCCGTTGCCCGCAATAGTCCCCAAGACATTCTGTAATTCCTGAGGAGTACATGCGGTAATAATTAAACTCAAACTCAGTATTTGAATAAACTTTTTCATAGTTAAATTTCTAGGCTTTAATCAGGAAACTTTATGTGCAAGCAAGCAATCCTCGCAAAGACACCCATCATATTGACGTTTCAGTTGTGTGCGAGTTACATCTGAAAGGTTAATATCCTTACACCAGCATTCTTCGGTATTATAACACCCAAAAGATTTACTGCACTTGGAGCATCGGCTGATGTATGATTCTTTGAGAACTACCTCAGAGCTTTCAACACTGCCTCCTAATGGAGGATTTACTTTCTGCAAAGAAATTTCTAAGGATCCAACCTGCTGATGAAAAGTTGAAATGATATTCGACTTAATCCTATATATGACATGTTCCAAAAGGGTTGATCTTTGTGCCATTTCTTCGATACAAATAGCATACAGGCTTTCATAATTCAAGGTATCTTCAATCTGGTCTGTTGATAAATTTCCCTGTAACACCTCCACATCTATGTCTATGAGATATTCGCCACCTAGAAGAAATTCCTCTTCATAATACCCATGTCGAGCGAATAATCTAATCTTATTCAATCGGATTCTTAACATAATCTGAGATCTAATAATCCAACAAGGTTAATACTTTCTATTCGAAAACAATTCGACCTTGTAAATCGGCATTTGGAATATCATTAATGAGTGTACTATGTGAAATCAAGATTAGTCTTTAGGATAAAAGAAAAGCCCCTTCGTTGTCAAACGAAAGGGCTAAATTCTTTTAGTCGAAGAATAGATTAGAAGAGCTAAGCCTTTCCACCATCTAGTTCATCCTGCAGTGTTTTCAATGCATCCCAATCTCCTGCAGCAGCCAATTTTGATTGCTGAGGCCAGGTAGTTGGATCATGCATTTTGTAACGTGAACCTGCATTTTCAAGAATCTCTTTCAACTTTTCAACTTCTGTATTTGCCAATTCATCGAAAGTCTTGATTCCTGCTTCAGTTATTAATCCGGCGATCTTGGGACCAATACCTTCTATCTTCCTAAAATCGTCAGGCTTCCCTTCAGATTTACTAGCCTTTTTTGGAGCTTCTACCTTAGGAGCCTCTTCTGACTTGGGAGCTTCTTTTGCCTCAGGAGTTTCTACTACTTTGGCCGTTTCCTGTTTTGACGCAGGTTTCGTCTCTTTCTTTGGCTCTTCTTTCTTGGCAGTGGCACTCGACTTCAACTGCGCGGATAATTCGCTCAATACACCAAGATCCCCTAGTGTCGTCTTCTCCATCTTACCCTGCTGCTTCTTGATTGCCACCGTTGTCGCTTTTCTTTGCTTTCTCTTTTCACCTTTTACCGCAGCATCAGCGTCGCGCTTAAGATCTTCGTGATATCTACTATGCGACACCAGAATTCTCTTATCATCCCGATTAAACTCAATCACCTTAAATGTGAGAACTTCTTCAGCATTCGCAATAGACCCATCTTCTTTTCTTAGGTGCTTAAATGGACAGAAAGCTTCTAGACCATATGGAAGCTGTACAATAGCTCCACGGTCATCTTTCTTAATGATGGTTGCTTCATGATGCGATCCGATAGGGAATACATTTTCAAAAGTGTCCCAAGGATTTTCCTCAATTTGCTTATGACCCAATACAAGTTTTCGGCTCTCTTTGTCAATTTCCAAGATCATGATTTGTATATCATCACCGATCCTTGCAAACTCTGACGGGTGACCATATCTCTTCGTCCAAGACAGATCTGAAATATGTACCATACCACCTATTCCATCTTTCAACTCCACAAATACACCATATGGTGTAAGATTTTTCACCTCTCCCGTGTGTATACTCTCAACAGGGAATGTATCTTCAATTTTATCCCATGGATCTTCCAAAAGTTGCTTAAGTGACAAGGACATCTTTCTGTCATCCTTATCAATGGTAACAATCTTGGCTTCATGAATTTCACCAAGGTTGAAGTATTCCCTCGCATTAATAGGCTGGTTACTCCATGTGACTTCGGAAACGTGAATCAGTCCCTCGACACCTGGTTTAATTTCAAGGAATGCCCCATAATCCTCAATATTCACAATTTTACCTTTCACTACTGAACCTTCACCAATACTCTCTTCCAGTGTATCCCATGGATGAGGCTGTAATTGTTTCAATCCAAGAGATATCCTCTTCTTATTTTCATCAAAGTCAAGTACAACGACATTGATTTTCTGATTCAGTTCCAAAATTTCTGAAGGGTGATTGATCCTACCCCAGGAAATATCCGTGATATATAATAGACCATCCACACCACCAAGATCTAGGAATGCACCAAAGTCTGTAATATTCTTCACCACTCCTTCCAAAACCTGTCCTTTCTCGAGAGAACCAATGATGGCTTCTCTTTGCTCTGCGAGATCAGATTCTATCAATGCTTTATGAGAAACGACAGCATTCTTGATCGCTTCATTGATCTTAACAACTTTGAATTCCATAGTTTTTCCAACATAGGAATCATAATCTATAATTGGCTTGACATCAATTTGGGAGCCAGGTAGGAATGTTTCCAAACCTCCTGTATCTGCAATCAATCCACCTTTTGTTTTACTTATAACCGTACCTTTTATAATGGTACCATTCTTATAGGAATCGACAATATTCTCCCATGCCCTAAGCAGTTTTGCTTTTCTTCTGGATAGTTGTAACTGTCCTTTGGCATCCTCCTGACTTTCCACATATACTTCTACAGGATCACCTTCTACTAAATCGGGCATATCTCTAAACTCTGATAGTGATATTACACCATCGGATTTAAAGTTCAAATCAATTACTACATCTCCGCCAGCAATTGATGTAACAATCCCGGAAACGAGATCATTTTCCTGCAATGCACTTAAAGTCGCATCATATCTAGCTTGGTACTGTTGGATTTCCGAATCGGAATAAGGAAGTGCGTCGACATTGCCAGCATCCCAGTCAAATTCATCGTGGGGGGTGCGCTCGTCTTCCGGCTTAGGCCTGACCTTCTTCTCTTTTTTAGGTTCTTCTTTTGTTTCTTCAGCAGATTCTTCGGTTGTTTCCTCTACTGTTTCGACAATTTCTTCTACAGTTGTTTCTGCTTCTGTATTGTCTTGGTTTTCAATTTTTTCGTCGTCTGACAACATCATGTTAGACACGTTTTAAAGGTTAACAAATATTTTTAGCGGCGCAAAGGTACAGTTTTTCTGGTTTTGTTGTGAATTTTTTGAAAGGCTTTGGCTAATCGGAACAAGCTACTCTTTTAGGCCAACCGGCTGACACCAAATTTAGGCTGAGGTCTTCAGTTCGTTCAGTTGTAGATTAGTAGTCTTACCAGAAATCTACCCAAATTCCTCAGCCGCAGGATCGAGCTCGCGAGATCCCGCCCAAACCTGGCATATTTGATGCACAGCTTGCCTCAACCTATCCCTAAATTCTTAACTTCGAGCTTAAACCATATACACAATAAAATGACCGATCAAAGACCTTGGCTGAAGAACTATCCAACTGGTGTGCCAGCCAATATAAATGCTGATATCTATCCTTCGCTGGTAGACATGATCGAAGACTGTTTAGAAAAATACAAAGCTAATGTCGGCTACTACTGCATGGGATCAAAATTGACCTTTGGTGAAGTCGATAAACTCTCGACAAAATTTGGTGCTTACTTGCACTCAAGAGGCCTCGAACCAGGTGATAAGATCGCCTTGATGATGCCCAATCTACTACAATATCCTGTAGTACTCTTTGGAGCGTTAAAAGCAGGTCTGATCATTGTAAACACCAATCCTTTGTATACGCCTCGAGAAATGAAACATCAATTCAATGATTCCGGGGCAAAGGCTATCGTTATAGCTGAAAACTTTGCAGCCAATCTAGAAAAAATATTGGCCGATACACCGATCAAAACCATCATACTTACAAGTATAGGTGAGATGCTGGGTAGCCTCAAGGGAGGACTGACCAATTTCGTGGTGCGAAAAGTAAAGCGGATGGTGCCGAAATATGAGCTACCGAATGCAGTAAAATTTAAACATGCGATTAAGGAAGGGTCCAGATTTAAACTCCCAGAGATTTCGAAGAACCCTGAAGACGTGATAATTCTTCAATATACGGGTGGGACAACCGGAGTTTCTAAAGGAGCCATGTTAACGAATAAGAATCTGGTCAGCAACCTCGAACAGGTAAAGTCGTGCGTCCAGCCTTTTATGACTGATGGGCAGGAAATTGCTTTGTGTGCATTGCCACTGTATCACATTTTTGCTTTCACTGTAAATTGCCTGGGTATGTTAGCACTTGGGAATGCAAATGTACTCATCACGAATCCACGGGATATAAATTCATTGATCAAAGCATTTCAAGATCATCCCATGAGCCTGGTAACAGGAGTCAATACGCTCTTTAACGCCTTACTCCATAATGAAGATTTTGTCAAACTTGATTTCTCTAATTTGAAAGTTACTTTCGGAGGTGGAACAGCCGTCAAACCAGCAGTGGCAGAGGAATGGAAAAAAGTAACAGGGTGCGCTCTATCAGAAGGATATGGCTTAACCGAATCTTCTCCTGTGGTAACCATAAACCCTCTGGATGGGTCGGGCCGACTCGGATTCATAGGAATGCCAATCCCATCTACAGATGTCCGAATTGTCAACGAACAAAAAGAACCACTGCCTATTGGTCAGGTCGGTGAAATTCAAGTGAAGGGCCCACAGGTCATGAAAGGTTATTACAATCGTCCCGAAGCTACGTCAGAGACAATATCTCCTGATGGGTGGTTGTCTACCGGGGACATCGCTGTTATGGACGAAGATGGATATGTAAAAATCGTAGATCGAAAAAAAGATATGATCTTAGTTTCTGGCTTTAATGTATTCCCAAATGAAATAGAGGCTGTATTGGCTACACATCCCGGAATCCTTGAAGCCGCTGTGATAGGCGTCAAATCTGAAAAATCCGGAGAAGTACCAAAAGCTTTTGTTGTGAAGAAGGACAATTCCTTAGGAGAGGAAGATGTGATTGCCTATTGCAGAGAGCAGCTGACTGCCTACAAGGTGCCGAAGCAAGTAGCCTTTGTGGAAGAATTGCCTAAAACCAATGTCGGAAAAGTGTTGCGAAGGAAATTGAAGGAAGCGGAAGAAGCATAAAATTCATATATGATAACAAGAGAACAGGCTCGAGAAATCCTCTTTGACTTGACCAAAAGTGCTTCTTTAAGACGTCACGCACGAACAGTAGAATTAGTCATGGAAGCTTTTGCACATAAATATGGAGAAGATCCGGAGCAATTTGCCATCACCGGTATACTACACGATGCTGATTATGAAGCATATCCCGATCAACACCCGAATGTCATTGTACAGAAATTGAAGGATATGGGTGAAGAGGAAATCGCCCATGCCATAGCTGGCCATTATACTATATGGGGTGTTCCACGCAATTCTTTACTGGATAAATGTATCGTTGCTGCTGATGAGTTGACTGGGTTCATAGTAGCGGCAGCATTAATACGTCCTACTCTGATCGAAGGAATGAAGGTCAAATCTGTGATGAAGAAATTCAAGACTTCCACTTTCGCCGCAAAAGTTGACAGAGAAGAAGTACGAAGAGGTGCAGCCTTGCTTGGAATGGAGCTTTCAGATTTAATAGCTTTTATTATTCCTGTCCTTCAAAACCACAAAGAGGAACTTGGATTAGCATCATGACGAATTTCAAAGGCCACGCAGGTATTACGCTACGCGGCCTTATTAGTTTTCTCTGGATTTTGTAGGAAAATCTTAGAATCCGGGACATTTCACCCGGCTTTTCTTTCTTGATGGATTAGAGCTTCCAAGTACTTTGATTACACTCAATTCTGGCCCACCTGCTCCCGCACTGACCACTCGTAAATCCGAAATGTTTACATCAAACGAGAGTGAAATGGTCGTATTATTAAAATCAGCTCTGATCGAAGGAATAACCGCATCGATACCACTATAATTGGCTTCCTGATAAAATCGTACCCAGGCCCCAAAATAAAATGCGTACTCCTGAGTTTGGCGTCTATGCCTCTTTTGTTTTTGAATCTTAAAATATGATCCTGCATTAATTTCACGATGTGGCCCCTGATCGAAGAAAATAAAACTTGGTTGGATCGTGATATTATCGGCCATACGCAAATTGGCTCCACCATGTATGGTTAATTTCCGGAATAGATTGTGCCCAGGCAAATTGGCCTGACTCTGATTACTATTGAATGTATCAAAGAAAGATACATTAGGCGTATTGATGTGAAACATGGATGCCCCTAGATAATAATAATTGTCATCATTAAATGTATAGTACCATCCCACACCTACTGATAAATCAAAGTAGTTAATATTCGAAGCCACATCACCAAATAAGATCGATGTCTCTTCATCAAAACCAACCATTTTGGTTTGATCAAAGCTGTTTCCATAATAGGCCGCCTGAACTCCAAGAGCAATATAATTATTGGATTTTCGACTTAAACCTTTCACAAATGACATCGAACCACCAACAAAGGTGGATTTGAAGTCCAAGTCACCAGCCTTATCCGTAAATAGCTGCAGTCCTCCTCCAAAAAAAGCATCTGAACCGGCATGCAATAGTTTGGTATCAATGGATCCAGAAATGGTTTTGAAACCATTTGTAAAGGTGTTCCATTGAGATCTGCTAATACCAATAAATCTAGTATTGCCACCATTGAACATTCCTGTCATGGCAGGATTCAAATGAACCGGTGATGCATGAATACTGGAGAAATGAATGTCTTGAGCGAAGATATTGGGTGAATTGTAAAATGACCAGAAAAGCATGGCCATTAGAAATAAAAGATTTCTCATCGAAGAAGTAGATTGTGGAGTGTATTCTATAATACGCATCCGTAGTTTAAGTGTATTTGGTTCGCAAATGTTTGTCTTCTTTCGAGGGGTGTTAGTTTTCGATCCTAAAGCGAGGGGAAATATGTACGATAGCCTATAGGGGATAAAGCATAGAAAGTCGTACTGACTAAGAATTGGGCAAAGATTATACCAGCTGCATCAAGATATAGCCCTGAATTCATTGGTACTAATCTAATGAAACAATAAAAAGGCAAGTTTACCCAAAAAGTTAATTCAAGAATCTTATCGAATCTTGACAAATGACGAACTATCGGGTTACTTCAATGTCTCCTCGTCTCCGGTTGCCAATTCGTGCTGGGGAAAATTTAAATTGAACCCGATCCGCTGATTGGGTTCATCATCATCAAAATCTTCCCAGTTTGTGATTTCTGTAATAAATTCCTCAAGATGGCGTAGTAAGAAAGGCTCCTTCAATTCTTCCGGTCTGTAAATCCCGATGGTTTTTGGTGGCCTTGGCTGGCCAATATTTTCGATAAAGGGATACTGTATCATCACGATTACCTTTCCATTAAAAAGTTGTTGGTAGATAAGTGATCCATTGTGTTTAATGAGATGTCTCTTGATGGCATCATTTACTTCTTCATAAATCCCACTTTTCACTTGCCCCAATGACAGCACGACCGCACTCAAATTTTCGACATCTCCCACCTCTTCGATTTTGGCCTGTAGTCCTGCCCCTTTAGCAAAGCGTTTCAAAGAGTCTTCGATTTTACCTTT
Source organism: Bacteroidia bacterium (assembly GCA_018680005.1). Lineage (GTDB taxonomy): Bacteria > Bacteroidota > Bacteroidia > Chitinophagales > Saprospiraceae > HDS-20. The sequence continues at coordinate 13,149 of JAHHJQ010000199.1, forward strand.
GAGTGTAGTATCCCATGCTCCACGATAAGTTCTTGTATTAGACACTACCTCCTTATAACTTGCTACTTTTTTCTTTAGACTAAATAGCTCTCGGTCATTCACCTGATCTGACATTGATTTTTTCGTTAGTGATTAGTCTCAAAAGTAGGAAAAGGGATCGATAAAAATCTGGAATACTGAATTAAGAAAAGTTGCTTTCTGTCTTATACATTGAACCAATAGCTAACCTTTAGAACAATAGCCCGATTTCTAGAATTGAATTGACTAAAAGCCTCATCGGTAAAATAGTTGTCTGTATATACTAAAAACAAATCCGAAACTGGTGCGAATCGCCATTGCAAACGGCTGTTTATGTTAAAGTTCTGAGCTTGATTATTGTATTGGAAGAAATTGGTGAAGAAAAGTGACTTAGAGAATGTCAAATCAAATCTAGGACCCACAAGCCAAAGGGTTACAGGCTCAAATGGATCCGCAAGATTAATCCTATTATAATTGACATCCATAGAAATCGTACCCAATGTTGTCATTCTGTAGCTCAAATTAAGTCGAAAACTTGTTCTTTTTCCATTAAAGAAGTTTCCAAGAGTAGGTGTAATGTTATAGGACATTTTTCTTCTTGAATCCGAACGAAAACTAAAGCCATAGTTGGTATATTGGTATTCTTCACCCGCTGGTAGAAACACATCGTCCTCCTGAGCCCTAGTCGGATCAAAATCATTAAATAGGGTAATTTTTTCAGTATTGCTGAACAAGGTTAGATTGCTATTATCCTGGAATCGAAAACTCCACCTGCTCTCAACCTGCCATTCCGACAATTCCCAAGGATCTACAAAAGCATTTTCATTCTTACCAATTTGATAAATTAACCCGACATCGACATTGAAATTATGTCTATTAATAATGCCACCATTAGGATAAAAGAATAATTCAAATTCGGGACTGACCATGGCAAAATCTTTTCTTGGAACAAATCCCACCTCAGCATCAAATCCCTGCCCAACGATCATTCCTACCAACTCAAATCTGCTGTAGCGCGTAGTTCTTTCTAGTTGCATAAAAGTAGAATACTTATCATCTACCTCTTCTGGTGTTATGGCATAATGAAAGTAAGCCTTTCCCCGCCAGACATTATCCTCAGAAAGCAAATTATAATCTAACCCGACAACTCGATTATAGGTATCATAAATATCACTTTCTGATTCACCCTTGATAGCTTGCTTGTTTACGAATATCGCCCCGATGTTGGATCGAACACCGATCTTTTGCTGAATAGCAGCTACAGAATAATTGAAAGCAGGTAAACCACTAGCAGTTTGCTTATCCGTTGTCATCGTCAACAGACCCACCCTAAGATTTTCTCCAATTTTTCCACTTAGCCTGGCTCCATAATTGATCTTTTTTTGAATAGTGAGATCGGTTGCTGTATCCCTTGCGACACCAATTCTTCTTGAGAAAAAAGGATTCGATCTTGAAGTTCCGAATCCACCAAATAAATCAGCATTTTCTAAGAAGAATTGTCTTCGTTCGGGGAAAAAGATTTCAAATCGTCCTAAATTGGTTACTTGTCGGTCGACTTCAACTTGGGAGAAATCAGGGTTAAAAGTCAAATCCAAATTCAATCCTGATGTAATTCCAATCTTGGCATCTCCTCCAATAGCAAAATTGGAATTGGCTTTTGTTTCGTCCGGGTTTTCGAAATCTCTAGCTGATGAAGTACTGATGTAAGGAATGACCGAAATATTCGAACTAGTCTTTTGCGGTAGATCAGGCCAGTTGATCTTCCCCATATATGTCAAGTCAGAGATGATTCTATTTTGTGGAATCCTTGACCAAGTAGATTGTTCATTGGCCTGCGTATCATTCCTGTATACATTTAAACGCCATTCTGTGCTTTCTTCGGCATAGCGCAGGGAGCTAAAAGGAATTGCCATTTCGAAAGTCCATGACTTTTCTTGTTGTTGACTATCACCCCACCACTTGTTATCCCAGGACATGGTAAAACTGCCACGTCCCCGTCCACCACCTGTAACAAGAGCTTCCCTTCTGACGCCAAAAGGGTTGAGACCAAATACAAATGCATTGGTATTGTCATTGTAGGTGTCCAGCATGATAGTAATATTATCACTACCGAAATAACTATAATCACGTTTCAATGAACTTGTCACAAAATCATTCCCCACTGAATGACAAACACCTGCTACATACAAAAACTGATCATCATAGGCCATCATGATTTCAGTAGACCCTTTGGCAGTTATTGAGTCCAAAGGGAAATATTGCCAAAATGACTTAATAAGCGGTTTAGTATTCCAGATATCTTCGGTCAAATTTCCATCCGGGTCAATCTTTTCAGAAATGCGAATAGGGGTAATCGTCGTAATGATGTCGTTAGACTTAACATTGGAAGAAGCGATAACGATTACAAAGCAAAATATTGCTCTGAGTATTGATTTCAATTCAACTTGGTTCATATGGCTTGACTGAAGAACCTGCAAAATTACAGATTTGGTTTTGATTATTGGTTGATATCGATATGACAGATATCAATTGCTATGTTGACCTTATCTGGTAGATATACGGATAATTGTACAACAAGATATTGCAGTAGGCAAAAGGATTATACTGTTGTCAATAATTGCTAGTTTTATTTCCAATGGAACGTAATCTTAAGAATGGCATTGAACTGATGTGGACCGGAAAAGAAAGGGCCATTTCTGAGGCTCGTAAACCTGCAACTCATATTTTGAAACATGTACACTCTGGCTCTATGCTTGGTGTAAAATTCAACCACCTTTTCATTGAAGGTGATAATCTGGAAGCCCTCAAGATCCTTCAGAGCAACTACCTGGAAAAAATTCATCAGATCTATATTGATCCACCATATAATACAGGTCAATTATTTGTCTATAATGACAAATTTGATAACCAAGAGGACTGGCTCAATATGATGCTACCGCGACTTATCATAGCACGTCAACTGTTAAAGGATGACGGAGTTATCTTCGTCAGTATCGATGATCATGAGCTTGCCAATCTTAAAATACTAATGGATGAGACCTTTGGAAAAGAAAATTATATCGAAATCTTTTCCTGGGTGAAATCTGAAACCCCAGCCAATCTAGCCAGGAAAAGCAAGAAAGTTGTGGAGTATGTACTCTGCTATCAAAAAAAGAATAATAAAAAAAAATTTAAGGGTATCAAGAAATACAGTCCTAGTAGCAATGGCCTTCTCAACCAATCGAATAAAAAAGGAGTTCTTGTTTTTCCGGCAAATATTGTACATACTAAAATAAAAGATGGAATAATAAAAGCCGGGAAATATGGAACCGATCGTTATGACATTGATTTACTTGAAGATACAATAGTTCAGAGTGGTTATTTTAATAAAGAAATTATTCTGCAAGCCAAATTCAAATGGACACAATCCAAGTTGGAACGAGAAATTCAAAAAGGAACAAAAATTTCAATACCTACTTTACGTTTGAGTCCAAGTTATGACAAGACTTCGTACGATCCGGAAGTTCCTCCTAATCTTATAAACCACAAAGTTGGTGTCGTCACAAATGAGGTTGCTTCCACCAACTTAACCAAGTTAATGGGTGCAAAGGTCT
>JAHHJQ010000206.1 GCA_018680005.1 Bacteroidia bacterium
GGTAACACCTGTATGAACAAGATTTGGATAGGCTTACTGATCCTGATTCTAATCGCCTTTGGCATATATTATTATAACCAGCCTTCGATACATGGTCAATGGGTAGCAGAAACCGTTATCGATCTCCCCTCAGATACGCTGGACATCAATGTAGAAGAAGTACGGTTTGATTTCGGAGATGAACAGTATGCATTCCATAGTACCTTGAATTATATGGAAATGGGATATTTCAAACATTCCGACCAATCCATATACCTAACCAAAATGGGGACTGAAACATCGAATCGAGTCGAGATCATCCACCTCTCCCCTACTATACTTCATATCAAGATGAAAAATGGTAACAACGAACGCGTCGTCCATTTAAAAAAAATCGTGCAGTAGCCCAAAATATTTCATTGTGCAGGAACTAATTGGCGCAGAATTTGATTCTGTATAACAAACTGACTACACAATAACTGACTATTATGGGACTTACCTACGAACAAATTAAAACTGTAATTGATCCGCCCCCGAGTCCAAAATTATTAAGCATTTTCAACGATCTGGAAAAGAAAATTGCTCAGCATCCTTCCTGTGTTACAGAGGAATATCCATTTGAACATTTAGCCAACATTGGGAATTTTTGCATTACGGCCAGCAGCATCCAAAGCAAGTATATTGCGCTTATCCTTGGAAAGCATGTGGAAACTAGTTTTCCGACCGATGTGATGCAACAGATCTTCAATATTGATCCTTCAGTCAAGCTACAATTTGCAAAAATTAAAGGATTGGAATATGATGGATGTATATCATGTGTTCATGAAGAAAATGGATTTTTTGATCTCCAAAAAATCTATGACATGATCTATCTGACAAAATAGATTCCTATTCAGAAGCCTTGGTTTGATATTTGAATCTTGCAGAAGCTTGTCCTTTTGCAAGAACATATACCCACATGCCATCTTTATCCATTCCTAAATCCACAATGGACAAATGATCTGTAGTGTTCTCAACATTGAGCCATTGATTCTTATTCGTTGCTACCAATCTTTCTTCTATGATTTGAAGCAATTCTAAACGCTGATCTTCTATCAATTTGTTGAGGTTGCTCAAGATGCGTTTTTCAACCTGCTGTTTGAATAAGAGCGCTGTACTCTTGAGCATAAGATTACTGCTCTTCACATCATAGTCAAAATCCAAAAATTCCACTCTTTCTTTTTTCCTGTTGTAGATCGGAATACCTTCAATATTGATATGTCCATCCACATCACCAGCTGCATCCATCGAGACCATCAATTTTTCTTCATCACGTATTAGTTTGAGATTAGAAATGGTGACCTGACGATTACCAAATTCAAAAGTCTCATCCTGTAGATACTGATTTATCAATGCCGTAAGTTGATCTTCAGGTATCGACAATCGAACAGGAATGATGTATCCGGATGTATCTGTTCCCAGCCAATCAAATTCAGGTAAAGAATCCAATTGGAGACTAACCGGTTTGGGGCCGACCCGCACCTTCGGATTGATTTCAACCTTAAGCAGTGCCTTTACCTCCCCTTCGTCTCTCATAAATCTGGATACACCCATTGATATAGGTTTCATCTGCAGCCAGACCTGATACTCTTCTGAGAGAACAAAAGGATCTTTGAATAAATACCAGATATCGCTCAGACTTTTGCGGAGATTTACATTTTCCGCTATGCTATTATCAATCGTGGTGGTCAATTCCTCCTTGTTGTTTTCGATCAGTCGGTTCGCAAGCGCTTCTATAGACATTGAGATCACTGACATATTAGCCCTCGGTGTTTTCAACCATTGATATCGAATTACTTCAGTATGCGTGGTGAGATTCCAATACATGTCGATATCATAATAGGTCTTCATACTCAGTAAAAGCATACCGTGTGCTCGCACATCTCCTAAAAAGGTTCTTTTTATAATATCCAGATCTAAGGGGACAACATAGAGTAAAGAGTCTTTCTCAATATTGATCCTGATGTCATCGTGAACCGTAGCGCTCACAATGAGATCATCCTCTTCTTTCGTGATATCCCCAAATTGAAACTTCCCGAAATTGGATCTGATAAACTGCTCGATGTCTTCCATTTTTCCTTCTATAGGAAGATAGACAACGGCGGTTTCTAGATTTGTGGATACATTACCTCTCGTCAATAACTCAGATGAAGACATATAG
>JAHHJQ010000217.1 GCA_018680005.1 Bacteroidia bacterium
CACAAATATAGATCTGAAATGTCATCACTGTGGAGATGAATGTGACTCCACGGATATTCGATATGATGATCATCTATTTTGCTGCAATGGATGCAAAATGGTCTACGATATTTTGAAACAAAATGGGATGTCGTCTTACTATGTATTCGAGCAACATCCCGGTGTTTCCCAAAAAATAAAACGTCCGCAGGCATATGATTTTCTTGATGAAGAAGATATTGCAGAACGCTTATTATCTTTTCGTGAAGGAACGATATCCCGCATCACATTACATCTCCCTCAAATTCATTGCAGTTCCTGTCTATGGCTCCTGGAAAACCTAAGTCAATTCAATAAAAGTATCACACATTCGAGGGTAAATTTTGTGTCCAAAGAAGCCTCTATTCAATTCAATAACGATGAGATATCATTAAGAACACTTGTAGAATTATTATCCAAAATCGGTTATGAACCCAGACTCAACCTGGATAAACTCCAATCCTCGAAATCATCCAAACAGTATGACAAGCTACTGCTATACAAATTGGGGTTAGCCGGATTTGCTTTTGGCAATATTATGTTATTGAGTTTTCCGGAATACCTTGGTTTTAAACAAGCATCCTTCAGGATGTATATCGGCTATATCAATATTGTTCTTGCACTGCCCGTTCTGTTATTCAGTGGTATTGATTATCTAAAAACTGCCTGGAAAGGGTTGCAGTATAAAAATCTGAATATTGATGTACCTGTCGCATTAGGGATGATCACCCTGTTTTCAAGAAGCGTTTACGAAATATTAAGCCACACTGGAGAGGGGTATTTGGATAGCTTCTCTGGGTTTGTATTTTTCCTCCTGATTGGAAAATGGTTTCAATCCTATACCTATCAATCTCTGGACTTTGATCGCAACTATAAATCCTATTTCCCCATATCGGCAGTGGTAAAATCCGGCAAAGAATGGATAACAAAAACTTTAGACAAGCTTGCTCCTGGGGATGTCATTCTCGTAAGAAATGAAGAGCTCATACCCGCTGATGCCTTGGTTATCAATGGTAAAGCACGTGTCGATTACAGCTTTGTTACTGGAGAATCCGAAATAATCCATAAAGAAACTGATGAACAGGTACTTGCCGGAGGACGTCAGATGGGCAACAATCTTGAGCTTCGTGTCCTCAAAAGAGTTGACCAATCTTATCTCACCCAACTTTGGAATGAAGACATTTTCAAGCAAGAACAAGAATCGAGTTCTGGTAGACTTATTTCAGGGATCAGTACTTACTTTACCTATATCGTTATAGCGATAGCTTCTGTGACTTTCGTTTATTGGATACAATATGATATTGGTCTCGCATTTAATGCGTTTACGGCAGTTTTAATCGTGGCTTGCCCCTGTGCCCTTGCGCTTGCGATACCATTTACTTATGGGAATATACTCAGACTGTTATCAGAAGATGGATTGTATCTGCGAAATGTAAGAACCATAGAAGACATTCAGGACATCGACCATGTCATCTTTGATAAAACGGGTACCATCACTGATAATACGTCTATCCAACTGGAATACCGCGGTGTTCAATTAAGCGATACCCAAAAATCATTGATTAAGTCATCGTGCCTGCATTCCAGTCACCCTCTGAGCAAGGCCATCGTGAGACATTTCAAGAATGTAACGGTTTATGAAATTGATCGATATCAGGATTTTATTGGATTGGGTTTCATAACTAAATCCCGCGATCACCAATTAAAATTAGGATCCTCTGCTTTTTTATTTGATACAAAGGAAAAGCAAAATGAAAAAGGTGTTTTTATTGAAATAGATGGTGCATATCTCGGTTATTTTCACTTTGAACATGCATTACGAAAAGGTATTCCTGACATCATTCAAGGTTTGAGTAAAGATTTAGACTTGTCTATGATTTCCGGAGATTCCATCTCAGAATTAGAAAGAATGGAACTCTTGTTCACTAAACCGGATCAGCTTCGTTTCAATCAATCTCCAAAAGATAAGCTGAACTATGTGAGGAAGTTACAAGATTCGGGGCATAGCGTTATGATGATCGGCGACGGGCTCAATGATTCCGGTGCATTAAAACAAAGTGACGTGGGCATAGTCATTTCGGATGAAGCAAATAATTTTTCGCCGGCTTGTGATGGAATAATAGCTGCTTCGATCTTTGATCGCTTTTTGAAATTGCTGAGATACCTCTCGAAAGCCAGATGGATTATTTATGGTGCCTTTGGACTTGCTTTTATGTACAATGTGATTGGATTGGGATTTGCTGTGACGGGAAATCTATCTCCGGTAGTAGCAGCAATCCTCATGCCGTTGAGTTCAATTACGGTGATCGTGTATGGGGTTGGATTGAGCTATCTGGTGTATCGTTCTACTATGAAAAGAAATCATTACAAGCCATAAGACTTCAAAAGTTTAAGTCCTTATTTATAGTAGTTCTAATCATAAATTTTCTTTCTATCGAATAGGTAAAATTGAGATCATTTTTGTACTCTTGATACTGTTCATTTTACACAACTGATAAACATCAATTTGGGCTTTGATATTGGTCATCCATCTCCATAAGAGGTGGGAATATATTGCACCCAAATTCGAATTGGCCAAAATGAAGATTATTCTTTTGCTAATCATGATAAGTCTGATTATTGCCGGGGGGTTCCTGGCAGCTTTTTTTTGGGCCGTGAAAGATGGGCAATATGATGATGACTTCACACCATCGATGCGTATCCTGATCGATGATGATATGGTCTTACCTGAAATCAAAGGATCAAGCTCGAGTCCGAGCGAATCCTCCAACCTTAATAATAGCGAAGAACATGGCGCAAGTAGAAACGTTTAGTTACGACAACAAAATCGTACGAAATTTTGGTATCGCAACCATAGTATTTGGTGTGGTAGGAATGTTAGTTGGGCTCCTGGTAGCTCTCCAAATGATCTGGCCCGCAATGAATCTGGGCAATGAGTACACAACCTTTGGTAGAATTCGCCCTTTGCATACGAATGCGGCCATATTTGCATTTGTTGGTAACGGGATTTTTATGGGTGTCTACTATTCTCTGCAGCGGTTGTTAAAGACACCAATGTGGAGCAAAAAACTCTCGGCAATTCACTTCTGGGGCTGGCAGTTGATCATCGTTGCCGCAGCAATTACACTACCTCTTGGTATTACCAGCTCGCATGAATACGCCGAATTGGAATGGCCAATTGACATAGCTATAGCTTTGGTTTGGATTGTTTTCGGATGGAATATGTTTGCTACTATATTAACACGTAGAGAGAATCATCTCTATGTGGCCATATGGTTTTATATCGCCACCTGGGTCACCGTCACCGTATTGCATGTATTTAACAACTTTGAGATACCTTATAACTATTTTCAGAGTATTCCGGTATTTGCAGGTGTTCAGGATGCTTTAGTTCAATGGTGGTATGGTCATAATGCGGTAGCATTCTTTTTGACAACACCGTACCTGGGTCTGATGTATTACTTCTTACCCAAAGCTGCCAATCGACCGGTCTATTCCTATAAACTATCCATCATCCACTTCTGGGGCTTGATATTTATATATATCTGGGCCGGACCGCACCACTTACTTTATACTTCATTACCGGATTGGGCACAGACACTGGGATCTGTATTTAGCCTCATGCTGATCGCTCCATCCTGGGGTGGTATGCTCAATGGACTTCTGACCTTGAGAGGAGCATGGGACCGGGTAAGACAGGATCCGATATTGAAATTCATGGTAGTTGCCGTTACTGCATACGGTATGTCTACGCTGGAAGGACCATTGCTCAGTATCAAATCTATCAATGCTATTAGTCACTTTACGGATTGGACTATTGGTCACGTTCATATTGGAACATTAGGCTGGAATGGCATGCTCACGTTTGGTGTACTCTACTGGATATGGCCTCGATTATATGGAGCCAAATTGTACTCTACAAAACTGGCCAATACGCATTTTTGGTTAGGTACTTTGGGTATCTTGTTTTATGCCATTCCACTATACTGGGCGGGCTGGACACAAAGCTTGATGTGGAAGCAATTTACACCGGACGGATTCCTTCAGTTTGGTAATTTCCTCGAAACCGTAACACAAATTCTTCCGATGTATATGTTGCGTGCGGTTGGAGGTACTATCTATCTTGGGGGTGTCTTTGTAATGGTCTACAACCTTTACAAAACAGCGAAGTCAGGAGCGCTTATACCTGAAGTAGAAGCTTCAGCAGCTCCCCGACAGGAAGTCAAGCGACATAAAGGAGAATACTGGCACAAATGGATAGAAAGAAAACCCATCCAGATGTTGCTTGCAGCCACTACTCTGATAGCGATCGGTGGAATCGTAGAGATCACGCCTATGATGCTGATCGATGACAATGTACCCAAGATAGCCTCGGTGAAACCATATACCCCTCTTGAAATGGAAGGTAGGATGATTTACATTCGGGAAGGATGTTTGGGTTGCCATTCGCAGATGATTCGACCATTCCGTTCGGAAACCGAACGATATGGAGAATACAGTAAATCCGGAGAATTTATTTATGACCGTCCGTTCCTTTGGGGAAGTAAACGAACAGGTCCGGATTTGCATAGGATCGGTGGAAAATATACACATAGCTGGCACTACAACCACATGTTGGATCCTGAAACCATGTCACCGGGATCAATCATGCCGCCATATCCGTGGTTGATCGAAGACGATCTCAATACGGATTATACACAGGCAAAAATCAAGGTTCTACAAACGCTGAATACGCCATATGCCAGAGGATACGATCAAAT
>JAHHJQ010000227.1 GCA_018680005.1 Bacteroidia bacterium
GATTACAGCCCGGCATTGGTCATTTTTAAAAAATTTGCCAGTACCATTACCATTGAGGTAACGGGTCCAAATATCTTCAACATTGATATATGAAAAGCCATAAGACTTAGCGAGATGATAGAGAATGATCAATGGGGAGGCATAACTCTTCAATTCTTCCAAACTCACTTCTAATCTATTTTCAGACTGAAGTACATGATTAGTTTTGAACGCCTCTATCTGCTGCTCGATCAGAGATTCGTAACCTGCCCCCATATGTGAAGTCCTGTTAAGCGTTGATTCAAGGGAAGGGTTGAGAATGAGCAGTTTGGGTATTATTTCTTTACGAATATAATTCCTGGAATATTTACTGTCCTCGTTGCTTGCATCATTGCAAAAGGAGAGTTGGCGGTGCTGAGCGAATTGAACGATTAGTTCCTTAGACGTGTGTAACATTGGCCGTATAATGTAATCCCTCCGAAGAGGTATACCTCTAAGTGCAGATAGCGTTCCTCCTTTTATAAAATTATACAGCATCGTCTCCATATTATCTCCAGCATGATGTGCTGTTATTACTTTATCGTAGTGTTGCTCTGAAACCAACTTCTGGAAGTAATCATATCTGATTATTCTCGCTGCTTCCTGTGTTGTAAGCTTGTTATCGCGTGCATATGATTTAGTTTCTACCTGTGTAGCGTGAAATTCGCACCTGAACCATTGAGCTAATTTCTCAACAAATTGAAAGTCATGTATCGATGCTTGCCCCCTAAGTTTAAAGTTGACATGTGCAATGTCAAATTGATAACCTAGATCTTGTAATACATGGCAAATTACAGTACTATCGATTCCACCGCTCACTGCTACAAGCAATCGATCCTGAGTAGAGATCAAATTATGTGCTTCAATTGTTTCAAAAATAGAATCGTGAATATTCATGTTGGTAAAAATAGGAATCGTCTCGGGAACAGGTTTCTTTTGGATTCAAACGTTTGCTAACAGCATTGCACAAAATCATTTCCATTTCTAATGGTGGAGCCGTTCTACATTTCATAATTTTGAAGCTTTTCCAAATAAATCCGAATAAATGATAACTATTCATCGACTTGAGGCTTGTGTTTTTGATCTTGATGGAGTGATTGTGGATACGGCTAAATACCACTATCAAGCCTGGAAAGATTTGGCGAATAGCCTGGGATTTGATTTTTCCGAAGCACAAAATGAATTGCTCAAAGGGGTCAGTCGAATGGGTTCACTCGATCTGATTTTGCAATGGGGTGGAGTTGAAAAGTCGAAAAAAGAAAAAGAGGCTCTAGCGGCCTGGAAAAATGAGCATTATCTGGAGTTGATTGAATCATTAGGCATACAGGATGCTCTGCCAGGAGTAGTTGATTTTTTAAAAGAACTATCAAAACACGGTATAAAAATTGGGCTAGGATCGGCATCAAAAAATGCTGTAAAAATTATTTCTAAGCTCAAACTCAATTCACATTTTGATGCAATTGTTGATGGGACACAAGTCACAAATGGAAAGCCACATCCTGAGACCTTCCAATTGGCATGTGAGAAACTTAAGGTAGCACCGAAAAATACAATTGTTTTTGAAGATGCTCCAAAAGGGGTACAGGCCGCACTTTCCGGAGGCATGGTTGCAGTGGGAGTGGGCAGCGAGGAATCATTGTCCGAGGCTCATCTTGTCATTGCGGGATTCGAGTCATTGTATTTGGAACATCTGATCAATAAACTTCCTACGCTTGAATTAACTGCTTCAACTTCCAATTAATATCACACAACATTATGAAGGAATATATTATCAGGGACCCATGGAAGATCATTGAAAATGATTTCAATCCAGCATATCATGAAATATCTGAGTCTCTGTTTAGCATAGGTAATGGCCGATTTGGTCAAAGAGCTAATTTTGAGGAAAAGTATAGCGGCGAAACATTACAAGGGAGTTATGTTGCAGGTGTATACTATCCAGACAAAACTCGTGTCGGCTGGTGGAAGAATGGCTATCCGGAGTATTTTGCCAAAGTGCTCAATAGTGTGAATTGGATCGGCATTGATGTAGAGCTGGATACTATTCCTTTGGATCTGAATACCTGGAAGGTGCATGAGTTCAACAGAACGCTAGATATGAAGACTGGTCTTCTTTCAAGAAGTTTTAAGGCCAGCAATTCTGCCAACACTGTAGTGAAGGTGAAATCTGAAAGGTTTTGCAGTATGGCAGATCAAAATATTGCTGCAATTAAGTATTCGATTACTCTTGAAAAAGAGTCAGCGGTTCTCAATATCCGGCCTTACCTGGATGGTAAAGTAGTGAATAAAGATTCCAACTATGATGAGATTTTCTGGGAAGAACAAGATCAAAATATAGAGGAACGAAGAGGATATGTACAAACAAAGACTAAAAAAACGGGATTTGTAGTACATGCAGCAATGAATTGTGATATCGCGATAAATGGTTCAGCAGTTGAAGAACCTACATTTCAGTATGAATCCTCAATGTATGTGGGAAGTTCAGTTGATTTGAATTTGGAAGAAGGAGACACCGTTACTGTAACCAAATATGTGTCAGTATTGTCTTCCAGAAATTATGAGACCTCCCAATTGATAGAAGTTGGCTATACAAAAGTAGATGAGGCCAAGACCAAAGGATATGATGCATTGCGCGAAGCACATGAAAACCATTGGGGCCACATCTGGTCGACAAGTGATATAATAATTGAAGGCGACATAGCTGCGCAACAAGGTATCCGATTTAATATTTTCCAATTGAATCAAACCTATACAGGGGATGATGAACGCCTGAATATTGGTCCAAAAGGATTTACTGGTGAAAAGTACGGTGGAAGTACCTATTGGGATACTGAAGCATATTGCCTTCCTTTTTATTTGGCTACTGCGGATCCTCATGTGAGTAAAAATTTGTTGGTTTATAGATACAAGCATCTCGGCAAGGCTATTGAGAATGCAGAGAAATTAGGTTTTCGAAATGGCGCAGCATTGTATCCTATGGTTACTATGAATGGAGAAGAATGCCACAATGAATGGGAAATAACTTTCGAAGAGATTCATAGAAATGGAGCAATTGCTTTCGCCATTTATGATTATGTGAGGTATACAGGAGATCGTTCCTATCTTGAAGAGTATGGAATAGAGGTCTTGGTTGGAATATCACGATTTTGGGCACAGAGATTTCATCTTTCTGAAAGACGCCAGCAGTATGTTATGCATGGTGTGACAGGTCCAAATGAATATGAAAATAATGTCAACAACAATTGGTACACTTCAAGAATAGCCTTGTGGACATTGGAATATACCATGTCAGCAATCAATGAACTAAAGGAAAAGTCGCCCGATTTATTTGCGCAAAAGGAAGATAAGCTGAAGTTTCATTACTACACAGAAACCAATCACTGGAAGGATATTTTAAGCCGAACATATCTGCCCGAGGATGAAGAGTTGGGGATATTCCTGCAACAGGAAGGGTATTTGGACAAAGAACAGCTGATGGCTGACGAAATTCCAAATTCTGAAGTCCCTATTTGGCAACATTGGTCCTGGGATCGAATTCTGAGATCGTGCTTTATCAAACAAGCGGATGTGCTACAAGGAATTTATCTATTGGATGATTTATACGAAGATGAAGTCGTAAAGCGGAATTTTGAGTATTACGAACCCCGAACTGTTCATGAATCCTCCCTGTCTCCATGTGTGCATGTCATCCTAGCCGCACGCCTAAACAAAATGGAAAAGGCATATGAGTTGTATCTTAGAACATCTCGACTTGACCTGGATGATTACAATAATGACACCGAAGATGGACTGCATATTACCTCGATGGCCGGTACTTGGATGTCGATTGTAAAGGGTTTTGGTGGAATGAGAACTGTTGACGGCAAGATGTCATTTAATCCAAAATTACCGGAGGCTTGGGATAGCTATAGTTTTCATGTTATATTCAGAGGAGTGACGATCCTGGTACATATCTCGAAACAAGGGACTCAGATAAAAAATTTATCGGATACTTCTGTGGATATTCTGATTGATGGGCAGCGCTATTCAATTGAACCGGATTCCATGGCTTTGGCATAGGAAAAAGGTGAATTTATTACTAAAATGTTGGCTAAAGACCAACTTTTTTATGCTGTGACGTTTTCGATATAAGATACTTTCAAGAATCTGGAAGGAAGTACTATTTTCAACAACTGGAATTTAGAAACATGATAAGACTCCTTGCTTGTTTATTGATATTTGCATTTATACAGTGCAAGTTGGATACACCACCAAAAAAGGAGCAATCTGAGAAGATAGCTGTTAAAGATAGTGATCCCCTGCCGGAGTGGGCGAAAGATGCGACTATATATGAAGTCAATATCCGGCAGTATTCTCAGGACGGAACTTTTATTGCTTTTACAGAGGACTTGCCAAGACTAAAGGAACTGGGAGTTGAAATTCTGTGGTTGATGCCAATATTTCCAATTAGTGAGGAAAAACGTAAAGGTGAATTAGGCAGTCCGTATGCGGTAGCTGATTATAAGGATGTCAACCCGGAATTTGGGACTATGGATGATTTCAAGAATCTAGTGTCAGAAATTCACGATTTAGATATGAAAATCATTCTTGATTGGGTACCGAATCATACTGGATGGGACAATCCATGGATTACGAAGTATCCGGATTGGTATACCCAGGTGGATGGTGAAATTATCGATCCAATAGACTACAACACAGGTGAGTCCTGGGGTTGGACAGATGTTGCAGACTTGAATTACGAAAATGAAGAGATGCGGACGGCAATGATCGAAGCTCTACGTTTTTGGATAGAAGATATCGGAATTGATGGATATCGCATGGATGTTGCGCATGGCGTTCCGGATGATTTTTGGAATGAAGTGGCTCCTGCGGTCAATGCCTACAAAAATGTCTTCATGCTCTCCGAAGGAGAAGTTCCGAACCAAAGGAATTCCGGGAATTTTGATATGGATTATGGCTGGACATTGCATCACTTGCTCAATGAAATTGCGCAAGGAGACAAGGATGTAAAAGATCTTGATCAGTATTTCAAAGAGGACGCTAAAACGTTTACCGCTGGATTTCATATGAATTTCACATCCAACCATGATGAAAATACCTGGGCTGGAACCGTTTTCGAACGGATGGGGGATGCTCATATGACAATGGCGGTCTTAACTGCAAGTGTTGAAGGAATGCCATTAATCTACAACGGGCAGGAAGCACCATTGAGAAAACGACTGGAATTCTTCGAAAAAGATCCAATCGATTGGGGAACATACGAGTACCAGGATTTTTACAAAACACTCAACGATCTGAAACGCGGAAATCAAGCGCTTTGGAATGGTGAATATGGTGGTCCTATGGAACGAATCATCACTGGGAATGACCGAAATGTCTTTGCTTTCAAACGAGAGATTAATGGGGATAGCGTTGTTGTAATACTAAATCTGAGCAATGCTCCACAAAAAATCGATTTCGATTCTTCTCAAATTACCGGGGATTACAACAATGTGTTTAAGAAAAGTTCTATATCCATAGCAGATAGATTAACACTCAATCTCAGACCTTGGGATTATATGATCTTTTCGAATAGATAATAAAAATCGTGGACAGCACGATTCTTTGTCCTGTTGTATCTTTATATCGTTGTAGCTGTTAAGTTGTGTATGAAAAAACGGTTTTTCATCTGTGCCATTTTATTCCTTGGTATCGTTTCCTTGTTTGGTCAAGGGCGACATTGTCTTGCTGAAATCAAATATCGACAAAGAGTAATAGATAATCCAGTTCTGATACAAGAAAGAGCAGAGAGAAAAGCCTTGCTTGATGCAGCCATCACAAAATCAAGCGCTGGTAAGAATAGTAC
>JAHHJQ010000253.1 GCA_018680005.1 Bacteroidia bacterium
GTGCAGGAAGATTTTCACTCGTCATTATGGCAATACTATTGAGTTCCTGACCTTCTTTTTCCAATTTGTCGGCAATAAAAGCCCTAGTGAGATCATCAATAAGTGTAGCCAACTGCGTCTTTTGACCTTCGATGGATTCCTTCGTAATCAGGGTTCCCTTTGAATTATACTTTGAAGCTGATATTTGAAACGCATCATTGATTTCTATAATGCTGCCCAATATAAATTCAGCTGCACCCAAAGCAGATGAAATCTCGGTTGCCGTTTCAAGTACCGGAACTTCTTCTTCAGATTTGCTTAGTTGATTGAAAATCCGATTAGGATCTATCGGCGTCAAGTTAGGAACCCCACCCAATTTTGTACTGATGAGATCAACCATTCCATTGCTGAGGTATTGAATTTCAGGGTTTCCGCTTTTGATATCAAAAGGAAAAATGGCAATGGTGTCAATCACTGTTGTCGCTGATGTGCCATTCTTTCCTAGAAAATAATATCCTCCTCCAATCAAGATGACAATCGCAGCCAAAAGAGGAAGCAGTATTTTGTTCTTTGGCTTGATCTTCTTCGTTACTTTTCCTCGAATTTCATCTCGCTTGGGTACTGCAAATCCTTCGTTCGCCAGGGCGAAAACCTCCATCGGCTCCTCAACATTCTTAAATTCAAAGGAACCCAGAGAAGGCATCAACAGATCAGGCTGATTTTTGAGTTCATCACGTACTTTTTTAGAAACGAGAATGGCTCCGGGAATACCCATTGACTCGATACGGGAAGCGATATTGACACTGTCACCATATACTTTGTCACCTTCGGTCACTACCGTACCGCTGTGGATACCGATGCGGACCGGCACAGTTGGATCATCTTGAAATCCTGATTGTAAGGCAATGGCACACCGAATGGCTTCCAATGGATTTTCAAAAGTACAGAGCGCTCCATCTCCATAAAAATTGATGATTGTACCATTATAGGATGGTATGGATTCATTCAAATCATCCTGGAAACGCCGCAACCAGACCGAAGCAGCGGATTCATCCTTTTGCATGAGTTTGGTATAGCCGACGACATCAGCAAAAAGGATGGCCGCAAGCTTTCTCGATGATTTTTGACTCGACATGTCTATAGTGAGTATTAAGTACTGATGTTGGTGATGCTCACCTGGATACGAGCAAATTAGTGATTAAAGATCAGATTTTATAGTTAATGGATCTGTTGGGAGGCGATACCTGATATTTGAATCTTTTTTTTGTTTTGGTACAACCTGCGATTATAGGAACTGGCTGAATAAGTTTAAATTGGATGACCTTAATTAAGCTAAACAGTGGGAAACAATATCAAGCAAAGCGATTTAGAGGTGAAGACATTAGGTCCTTGTAAGATCACTTCACCATCCTTGCGGTCTACAGAGCAGAGTATTCCGCATTTTCATTTTGTAGAAGATACCGAACGCGTCTTGTTTGACATGATCTATGACTCAAAGAAGAATGGTCTGGGTGATGAACCATTAAATATGGAAAGAGCCGGGCCTCGAAAGAACATCTATTTTGATCCTTCCAAGACAACGGCTGCCATTGTCACTTGTGGTGGACTATGTCCCGGGATCAATGTTGTGATCAGAAGTATAGTCCTGGCCCTGAATTTCAGATACGGGGTTACTAAGATCTTTGGTGTTCAATATGGTTATGAAGGATTTATACCAGAATACCAGCATTCTTTTATAGATCTTGATCCTGACGTCGTTGGTAATATCAATCAATTTGGTGGCACTATCCTGGGTTCTTCACGAGGTCAGCAGAATGTAGAAGAAATAGTCGATTGTCTTGAAAGAAATAATATTAATCTGTTATTCGCTATCGGTGGTGATGGAACCTTGAAAGGGGCGTATGCCATCCATGAAGAAATTGAGAATAGGGGGCTTAAAATCGCAGTTGCCGGTATTCCAAAAACGATTGATAACGATATCAATCATATAGAAAAGAGTTTTGGGTTTGAGACTTCGGTGACGATATCCAGTCCAATCATCAGGGACGCACATAATGAAGCCAAGGGAGCATATAATGGTATCGCAATTATCAAATTGATGGGTCGAGATTCAGGATTTATTGCTGCAAATGCGGTGATGGCCATGCCAGAAGTCAATGTGGTCCTGGTTCCGGAAGTTGAATTTGATCTTCATGGAGAAAAAGGCTTGCTAGAATTTATCAAAGACAGAATCAATGAAAAGCATCACTGTGTGATTGTCGTTGCGGAAGGTGCCGGTCAAAATTTGTTCGACAAGGAAAGCGATGTCCTTACCGACGCATCGGGGAACATCCTTCATGAAGATATCGGGGTGTACTTAAAATTACAGATCAAGCATTTCATGGAAGAAAACAATATCAGGGGCACCATAAAATATATTGATCCCAGTTATATCATACGCAGTGCTCCGGCCAACCCGGTGGATAGCATATTTTGTAATCAACTCGCCCTAGCAGCAGTGCACGGAGCCATGGCCGGAAAAACTGGTTTTGTTGTCGGCCAACGATCTGATACGATTGTATACCTACCTATACCGTTGGTTACAGCTGAACGAAAAAAAATAGATGTAGAAGGTGATCTTTGGCTGACGGTACTGGAATCTACAGGTCAGCCGATTTCGATGAAGAATGATTAATGGACCTAAGTAAAGACTAATCTCTAATTAACTCCCGATCAATTTGAGCTATAAGAGCCTCCGTCTGTTTGAGCGATTCAGTCTTGAGCTCAGCGCCTTGTCTTCTAAATAATCCTCGTTTCTCCAGCATACTTCGAAATTCTACATCACGAAGAAGTGCTGCATAATTGATTGGTACTAGTCCGGGCCTTTCTTCATCCATAGATTTATGTCTTAGATGTTTGATCCAGGGTTTGAGTGTTACAGCGGGCCAGAACTGATCTTCTAAACCTATAGTATTCCGAATCATCGTTGCATAGTTGGTATCAAATAAATCAATAATAGCACTCCGTAGTGTATCATTGCTGATGATATCAAATCCTAATGACTTAATCGCCTCGTATGCGGAGCTTGTGAGCACGATGTCGGCAGAAAGTTGTGAAAGCTCAAAGTGTGTCGCCAGCGAATCGTGATATGGCAACTGTTGATCCAGATGGTTGACAATGATCTTTGCGGAATTGAAATAAGTAGTCTCTTCATCTATTTGTTGGCTAAGACGATGCTGGTTGACTAATAAATTGGATTTCAGTTCTTTAAGGAGTTTTACTTCTCTTATTCTTGCTTTTCTTTCTTCATTCCAGGTATTGATTTGGAGTGCGATTAGTATTCCTATGACGACCAATAGGATTTCCCCGATAGCATACAGTATATATTTGCGTGTTGAGCCGGTCTCTATCAATGACTTTCGAATCCTTCGTAAGAATGTGAGCATAATTTGAAGTTATACAATATAAAGTCAAGTCTCAAAAATCTTGTAGGTGCTGACTTGACTTTGTCTCGCCGAAGTAAGGGCGCCTATGCTAAAGCTTCAGCGAAAGCATGCGAAGACATCCAGCCTGATGCAGGCAAGCGTCAGTACTAATCCTTCGTAAGAATGTGAGCATAAAATGAAGTTATACAATAAAGATC
>JAHHJQ010000256.1 GCA_018680005.1 Bacteroidia bacterium
TTACTATCCCGTATGCCTATCGGACAGTTTTTCAAAGCGGCATTTTCCAAAGAAACAAACCTCCTCCAGACTAAAGAAGGAAATTATATTTTGCAAGTAGATGGCATTGCAAGTTTCCTGAAAATTCCAAAGATCGTAAAGCTGACCAATATGATCGCACCTGGAAAAGATGTCAACATAGATTTGTCAAAGACCCGATTGGTGGGTATGACATTCATGGAACATCTCATGGATTTTTTGAAATTTCAAAAATCCTCAGGAGGCAATGTGGTGATCAGCGGACTTGATGCTCATGTCTCCTCCTCTACACATAGAAGGGCGTTGAAGATTTCTTTGACTGGAGTAGAACCCAAGTTGTCACCTAGACAGATTCGTTTAAAGAATTTGGCCGACGAATACAATTGGCAATTTACCAGCCAGGTCGACTGGAACACTTCGTATTTAAGAAATTTTCATTTTTTCGAGATCAGACCAATCGAACGCAAGGACAACTGTCTGAATGGTTCGTTCGAAGATATCAATATGGATTGGGAAATTGCTGATGTCACCTTTAGTGAAGGGGCGGCGTTCACCGCTGAGGTATTTAATACCACAGTCATGATTCTGAAATTGAACCAAAAGATTCCAGTATTCTCTATGGAAAAGGAAGGGATGTTTGAAAAACTCTTTGATAGAATCATGGCATTCACCGGATACAAGGATATCGACTTTAAGATGTATCCTGAATTCTCTAATAAATTTCTGCTCATGGGTAACAATGCAGAGGATATCAGATCTTTCTTTAATGAACAATTGATTCGATTTTTTGAATCCCAGCATGTCTTTCACATAGAGAGCAATGGAGAAGCCTTATTAATATTTGATAAAGTCAAATTGGCACGAACAGACGAAACGCTAAAAATAATTGAATTTGGTGAGCGACTTGCCCAATTGATTGGGAAGTAGTAAAAGTGAGGTTATTGTAAATTTGAAAAATTAATTGCCCCACTTCTCAATTTTATATTAGAATGAAGCTTTCAGCAAAAGCTAAAGACATTTATTCCACAATCGCAAAGGATACTACCAAACTTGGTGATTTAAGGAAAATTGCAAAGACCATCAAAAAAGATCATGATTTAGCCATGGAGCTTTGGTCTACCGGAGAATTCCACCCTCGTCTGCTTGCTATCCTGATCATGGACAATAAATTACTTTCGCAAGATTTCATTAATCAGCTAACGAAAGACATAGAACCTCATGATCAAGAAGAATGCAATCAAATTTTTGATTGGCTGATGGCGAATCAACTCACAAAAAGTAAAAGGACGATTGGCCTGATGGAAAGTTGGAACCATAGTCCGTTTGCGATTCAAAGACGCATATTCTGGTACTACCAGGCCAGATTGAGATGGATGGGCAAAAATCCTGCGGATAATACCGAAGCGTTGCTTTCTGCTATTGAAAATAGCATAAAAGAAGAGGCGCCCGAAGTTCAATGGGCTATGAATTTCACCGCCGCACAAATCGGCATCCATGAAGCGGATCAACGAAAGAGATGCATATCTCTTGGAGAAAATACTGGTCTGTATAAAGACGAAATTGTCCCCAGAGGATGTACGCCAAGCTACCTTCCAGAGTTTATTAGAATTGAAGTAGATAAAATTAAGAAGAGGTAAGCCCAGCGTAACGTTCAAGATCGTTGTAGAACTAATGAATCAAACAAGGATTAAATTTTTGGTAACCCTGATCATCCGGATATGCTCAGGCACACTATTAATTACAGGATCTCCTTGGTTGACCACACCATTGTGGGGAAAACATAATCTTCCTTTTGGAACGCTCATTACCTGGTTTGGAATTATTGCCTTGCCTCTGGCCATTTATCTAGGAGTTGACCAATTTCAGAATCCAAAAGACACGCTACAGGTATATCTGTCACTTGCTTTAAAAATCATGTTGGCATTTGCAATTCTTTGGGTACCTATATGTTTCTTCCTCGCAGGGAATTTCTCCTTTTCTTTTACCGAAAAGGAAGCATTTCAGGGAGGTCAAACGGCGATGCAGTGGTTCTGGCGGTTTACATATGGTATTATCTCAATTCCTGTTGGATTACTACTGATACATTGGGTGTCATCAATACTTAAAAAATGGATGGCGAAATAGTGAAAAATCTGGATTTCACCGCGGCATTCCTTACTCCATTTGCCATAATTGACATGTATATTGCTATCATAAATATTCTTCCGTAAGAAATTTATTAAGGCTATCCATTACTTCTTGAGAACCATCGTGAAATATGAACCTGATGGTGTATATTAGCAATAACAAAGTGTATCACTTCTAATATTCTGAAATATGTCTGCTGAAATAATTATCATAATCGTCGGTGCTATCTTAATCTTACTTGCATTAATTAAGAACCTGATCAGTACAAAATTGAGAATACCAATGGGCATGCTCGGAGTCTTATTGCTCATTTATGGCGGATATTCTTATGGCGGAATCAATCTCCAGGGGCAGATCGAACAAGTAGACGTTGGTAACAAGCTTCAGGTGAACCTGCCTATCGAACGGGTACAAGTCATATCACCATTGGAAGGCGACGCGGTCGAATGTCGCATTCTGACGATGGGTGTATATCCTGAAACACTAAACAAAGATATCTGGGTCGTGCTCAAACCTTCAAACAATAAATATTATCCCCAATCAGATCATACCAACACGTCTTTCAAGAGAAATGGCGAATGGCAGGTAATCACCAGGTTTGGTGGCGACCAGGAAGAAGCATATGATATCATAGTCTATGAAACGGATGCCACTGCATCCCAATTCTTTAGCACGACGATTCAAAACTGGAAAGATGCGTTGTCTTATCCAGGTCTTGAAATCGGAGAAATCCCAACCGGCGCCAGGGAGGTCGACCGAATCGCAGTCTCGCTTAAAGAGAATTGCCGAGGTGTTTTCTAGAATATAGATGGTAAAAATCCTATGCTCAACAAATTGCCGAAGCTATAGACCTGAAAGTCATTCAGTACCATCGGAGACTCCGTTCATAATAACCGCTATGGGTAGTCCGATGGTTTCGAGCAGATATCGGTGAACCACCAGAAATCTAATAATTGAAGGGGAATAAAGGCTTGCCTCCTTTGGTGTACAATATTTCAAACAATGAACTTAAATCAAATTACAGCCCCTTCTCTGGACCTAAATCTGTCCATTCCTTTTTACGAAAAAATGGGATTGAATTTAATTGTGAAGGCACTTCCACATTATGCAAGATTTGAGTGTCCGGATGGCGATTCTACCTTTTCACTCCATCAGGTATCTCAATTGCCAAAAGGAGAAGGCATCACTATATATTTTGAATGTGAAGACCTGGACAGATATGTGGAAAAATTAAAACGTAGAGGTATAGTCTTCGAACAAGAACCTACTGACCAGGCATGGCTATGGCGAGAAGCAAAACTAAAAGACCTCGATGGCAATCAATTGATCTTATATTATGCCGGTGAAAACAGATTGAATCCACCCTGGAGGATTGATAACGACAAAGTATAAATAGAACCATATCAAATTTTGAAGATGGCTATGGTTAACACACAGATGCAAAAGAAACCATGAATTTTTACTTACACATTTGTACGTTTCTCTTCATTTTTGCTTCCCATTATTCCTGCAATGAAGCCAGTACTAACCAAAATCCATCAGCAAAAATAAAAAAGGGTAATGCCCTTCTTGGTCCCACCACTATTACGAGAAGCATTAAGCAGGATAAACAGGGGAATCTTTTGCTGGCATCGTACGAGGGGATCATGCGTTTTGACGGTTCTTCCTTTGTGAATATCACTAAAGAAGCCGGTCTCGATACCTGTTATGCATTTGATGTTCTGGAAGACACAAAAGGAAATATCTGGATCGCCAGTAACCTTCTGGGTGCATTCCGATATGACGGAAAGGATTTTACACAATTTACAACCAAAGAGGGACTTGCACACGATAGACTGTTGCAAGTATATGAAGATCAAAATGGAAAAATTTGGTTTACGACTCAAGATGGATTAAGCTGTTATGATCCGGAATCAGGTCAGTTTCAAAATCTCACAACCAAAGAAGGTTTAACCAATAATGATGTGAACTGCATTCTGCAAGATAGATTAGGTAAATATTGGATCGGTACAAGAGGTGATGCTTGCCTATATGACGGTAATACTTTTACCAAACTGACCGATGAAGAAGGCCAACCTTTTCAGAGTGTCGTTTCTATTATTGAGGACCAAAAAGGTAATATCTGGCTTGGTGGCAAGGATGGACTCTGGCGGTATAATCCCAATCTGGATCAGAGTGCGATTACAAAATTCACATCTATTGGTGTTACATGTGTATTTGAAGACAATCAAGGTAACATCTGGACCAATACCAATGGATGGATCGATAAACAACAATCTAATCCCCACAGTTGGGTATTATCTAGATATGATGAACAGACCTTGTCTAAAAAAGCTCCGGCACCAACACAGATACACAAGGCCAAAGGAATGTTTTTTGGAATCTTTGAAGACAAGAACGAGCATATTTGGGTTGGGACGCTAGATGGCGTTTTTCGCTATGATGTCAATACAATCAATCATTTCAAACCCGCCCTACCCTTGGTGAAGCCTGAATCCTGAAGTTGATGGCTCTCCAAGAAATGAAAAGATCAGACCTCTATTTTCTTGTCTTCGACCCTCAGATCAATCCAAAATTCAGAAAGATTCAAAAAATATAGCAGCCATTACTTTACTATATGAACATATGTTCATATGTTTGTATAATGAAATCGTCAAAGATCAATTCAGAACCGTATGTTACTAAGATCGCCCAGGTTTTGAGAGTGATTGCTCATCCAGTCCGTTTGCAGGTATTGGCAGTATTGAGAGAACAGGATGAACTCAATGTCTCCCAGCTTTCTGATGCCATATCACTCGATGTTCAGCAGTCTTTGCTTTCACATCACCTAGTCAAAATGCGTGAAAATGGCATACTCCGATGTACAAAAAAAGGTATGTATGTCTATTACGAAGTTGTAGACAAGAAGCTTTATAACATTCTGGATTGTATGGAAAACTGTGATATTATTTAAAAAAATTTACTTTAATATATTGACATATGAACATGTATTCATATACTAATTTAACCAAACTCCTAAGCCTCACTGTCTTGCTCTTTTTATATCCTGGCATCGAGGTATCTGCGCAGACTCCGATCACGCTCGAACAAGCAATCGAAATGGCCCGACAATCCAATAGATCCATACAACTGGCAGATCAAACGACAGCAATCAAACGCGCAACATTGGAACAGTCCAAAGCACACTTTCTCCCCTATTTCGGTGTTCAGCTTACTGACCTTGCCACGAACAATCCTTTGAATGTCTTTGGATTCAAATTGATGCAGGAAGATGTCAAGCAATCGGATTTCGCCCCGGATCTGTTGAATGATCCTGATGTACGGAACAACTTCAATTTGTCACTGAATGCGATGATGACCTTATATAACCCTGAAGCCAGGGCGGAACAGGATGCGGTCAAGGCGCAGATTAAAATGTCGGAAGCCATGGCTCATCGTGTGGCAGATGGAATCCAGCTTGAAGTTATAAAGGCCTACTACGCCTTACTATTGACTCAACATACAGTTGAAGTTTTGGAAAACACCTATGCAGCTTCTCAGGCCAATTATGAAATCGTAGACAATTATTTCAACCAGGGCTTGATGTTAAAATCTGATCTCCTGGATATGCAGATCATGGTCAATCAATCAGAGTTATCTCTCGGGACTGCTCAAATGAAGGTGGCCAATGCACAATCGTATTTCAATCACATTCTGAATACTTCAGAATATACCGAGTACCTACCTACTGATGAACTGCGGGATAAAGAGGAATTGTTAATCGCAGAGGGTAATTTAAACCCGGAAAGGGCTGATTTCAAGGCGATGCAATACGGCATTTCTGCTTTGGAAAATATGGCTGAAGCGGCTGACAAATCCAACCGTCCAAAACTGAATGTCTTTAGCAGCTATGCCTTGAATGATGAAATTCCATTTGATAACCGGGCCACTAATTTCCAGATTGGACTATCTGTAGGCTGGGATATCTACAAAGGAAATCTGCGTAAATCCACACTCCAAAAAACCAACGCCGAAATCAATGAACAGCAACTGGCGCTGGAACAAAAATTGGCAGAAGCGGAACTCGAAATTCTGAATACCCAACGTGCAATCGAAGACATCAACTCACAGATTGAGCTACATGAACTGTCCATCGAACAGGCAGAAGAGGCACTGAAAATTCGAAAGAACAGATTTGCCCAGGGGCTTGAAAAAAGCACAGATATCATTAACGCGGAGACCCAGTTATCACATAAAAAATTGGCACGTCTCAGCTCCCTTTTCGAATTAAATATGAAAAACGCATACCTCAAATTTCTATTGAACTAAATACAATTCAAAGCAATATTCAAGACAATAAAAGACAATCAATGGTTATGAAGTTTCAA
Source organism: Bacteroidia bacterium (assembly GCA_018680005.1). GTDB lineage: Bacteria > Bacteroidota > Bacteroidia > Chitinophagales > Saprospiraceae > HDS-20. The sequence continues at coordinate 6,513 of JAHHJQ010000256.1, forward strand.
ATAATATTTATCGTAGTGATAACCTCCATATTAGGGTTGATCGCCTGCTCAGATCATACTGATGAGCATGCTCCGACAAAGACAGTATATGATCTGGAACCTATCCAGGTATCTACGATGGATGTCGGATCACAAGTTCAGGATGCCAGGTCTACACTGAGTGGTGTCATCCAATCCAAAAACAAGGCTACTGTCAGTGCACGAATGATGGGATATGTCACTTCGCTCACTGCAGATGTCGGAGATCGTGTGCGAGCAGGACAGACGATTTTAACCTTAAGGAACAACGAACTTCCGGCCAAGAGAGCCCAGGTCAACGCCGGAATTGCAGAAGCAGAAGCTGCGCTAAAGAATGTCAAGATCAACTACGACCGCATGAAAATTTTGTGGGAACAGGAGTCCATCACCAGAAAGGAATGGGATGACATTTCGGCTCAGTACGATATGATGAAAGCCAAAGTAGCAGGTGCCAGATCCAAGCAAACTGAAATCGACGAAATAATCGCCCTCACCAGAGTTAATGCACCTATTTCCGGTGTTGTCACTGCTAAAATGATCAATAAAGGGGACCTGGTCAATCCCGGTATACCATTGATGTCAATTGAAGGAAATCAGGGATATGAAGTGATCAGCTATGTCTCTGACAACCAGATCGGCTCTATCAAGAAGGATATGCAACTCGATTGTTATGTTAATGCACTCGACAAGACCGTCAAAGCCAAGATAACAGAGATTTCGCCATCATCTGTCAATACAGGGGGGCAGTTTGCGATTAAAGCTGCCCTGATGTTGAGCCCCCAAGATCAGAAATTGGTCTTTCCAGGCATGTATGCCAATGTCTATGCTCCTGTTCCCACAACGGCACAAAAGACCAGCTGCATTACGGTCGAAAAGTCAGCTCTTTTTAATCGTGGTCAACTAACCGGTATTTATGTCGTCAGCAATCAAAATACAGCATTGTTACGGTGGATTCGCGTTGGCAAAGACTTCGGTGATCGCGTAGAAATTGTATCAGGATTAGCCCCGGGAGAAGAATATATCGTGAGCGATCTATCCCTATTACAAGACGGTATTCCTGTTTCTAAATAACATCAAAAATCATCCAAAGTAAAGAGATCAGTATGAAGAGTGGATTAGCAGAAAAATTAGCTCGGCCATTTATACATTCAAAGTTGACCCTGCTATTGATGATATCGTTTTTGGCGGTTGGCATCTATAGTTTTTTCCTCATACCCCGGGAAGAAGAGCCACAAATCAATGTACCTATGGTGGATGCATTCTTTATGTATCCCGGCGCCAGCGCGGAAGAAGTGGAGTCCCGGATATCGGCACCGATTGAAAAAGTCATTTCCAACATCAAAGGTGTAGAATATGTCTACACCACCTCGATGGATGAAAGTGCCATGGTCATTGTCCAGTTTTATGTGGGTGAGAACACAGAGGAATCTCTGGTGAAGTTGCACAACGAAATCAATCGCAATATGGATAAAATGCCATATGGTGTAACACCACCACTGATTAAGTCCAGAGCGATTGATGATGTACCCATGATGAGCCTCACCCTGTGGAGCGATAACTATGACGACTTTGAGATCAAACGGATGGCAGAAGAGCTCACTGACGAAATCGAAAAGACACAAGAAGTGGCAACAACAAATGTCATAGGTGGCAGATCACGCGAAATCAAAGTGATCATCGACAAAGAAAAAATGGCAGGCTTAAACCAGGATATTCTTACTGTAGTCCGTGGTATTCAAGCTAATAATAGTGCCATGAATACAGGAAGTATTCGACAATCTGACAGAGAATTTGTGGTTTCTACGGGTTCTTTTTTGACCTCCAAAGAAGACATTGAAAACCTGGTCATCGATGTGGCTAACGGAGCGCCGATCTATCTAAAACAAGTCGCTACTGTAATTGATGGTCCTCAAGAGTCAGATGCATACGTTTCGTTTGCATATGGTGCAGGAGAAGGGGGAAAACAGATTAATCATCCCGGTGAACATCAAGCAGTTACCATTTCAGTTTCAAAAAAGAAAGGTGCTGATGCAATGCTAATTGCAGAAACCATAGAATCCAAACTGGAATCCCTGCAAGGACGATTGATACCGGGTGATGTATATATCGATGTGAGCCGTAACTATGGTCAGACGGCCTCAGAAAAAGTATCTGAATTATTGATGCATTTGATGGGAGCCATCCTTGCGGTAACGTTTGTTGTCATGCTCGCTATGGGCTGGCGCGGTGGATTGGTTGTATTTCTTTCCGTTCCGATTACGTTTGCATTGACATTCTTTAGCTATTATTTCCTCGATTATACATTGAATCGAATTACGCTTTTTGCTTTGGTATTTGTCACCGGGATCGTGGTTGATGACTCGATTATTATAGCAGAGAATATGCACCGGCACTTTCGGCTGCGGAAGATGAGTATAAAAGACGCCGCTATTTATGCAGTCAATGAAGTGGGAAATCCAACGATACTAGCCACGTTTACGGTTATTGCTGCCGTATTACCGATGGCATTTGTGTCTGGAATGATGGGGCCATACATGTCTCCGATGCCTATCGGCGCCTCAATAGCAATGATTTTTTCTCTATTGGTGGCATTTACCATCACACCTTATTTAGCTTTTTATATTCTGAACTTCAGAGATAGTCATGCCGATGACGAACCATTTGTCTTACAGGAATCGCGTCTTTATCGAATCTACAATAAACTAGCT
>JAHHJQ010000267.1 GCA_018680005.1 Bacteroidia bacterium
GCGGTATGCTCTATCTTCAATTTGCATTACCCAATGTTGGTCCTGCCCCTGTTATAAGCATTGATCCTGATCCGGAAAGGATCGAAAGAGGTCAATATCTCGCCAATCATGTCATGGTCTGTATCGATTGTCATTCAACACGGGATTGGACAAAATTCTCGGGCCCCATTATTCCGGGCACGGAAGGGAAAGGAGGAGAATTATTCGACCAAAACATGGGTTTCCCCGGTGCCTATTATTCTGTCAATCTGACATCCACGAATCTTGGAAAATGGACTGATGGTGAAATATTCAGGGCCATCACAACGGGTGTCTCCAAAGACGGTCATGCACTTTTTAATATCATGCCGTATCACAATTTTGGTCAATGTGATGAGGAGGATATTTTTTCCATCATAGCTTATATTCGATCATTGGAGCCAATTGATCACGAGACGCCTCTATCGAGTTCTGATTTTCCAATCAATCTTCTTATTAATAACATACCTCGAAAGGCTAACCTCCAGCCCAAACCCAATACTGCTGATGCAGTGGCTTATGGTAAATATCTTGCAACAGCAGCCTCCTGTTATGATTGTCATACGAATCAGGAAAAAGGTCAATTCATCGGAGAACCATATGCCGGAGGAATGCGATTCATCTGGCCTAATGGTTCAGTGACACAATCACTGAATATTACCCCACATGCTTCAGGCATAGGTTCATGGACAGAGACACAATTTGTACAGCGTTTCAAAGCATTTGCAGATTCCAATTATGTTACACCTCCGATCGGTCCGGGTGATTTCCAGACTCCAATGCCCTGGGAAATGTATGCCGGCATGGAAGAAGAGGACTTGAAAGCCATTTTTGCCTATTTGAAAACTATCGAACCTGTTGACAACACGGTTCAAAATTTCATTCCATCAGGTGAGTAGTGCGAAGAATGAAATAGCAAAATAATCCTACATAATCTCTTATCTTGGCGGCTTCATAAAACGAAGTCATCATATGGGTTCTATACCTAAACGTTATCTAGTCTCCTCTGCACTACCCTATGCTAATGGGGCACTGCACCTTGGCCATCTGGCCGGGGCTTATTTACCTGCAGATATCTATGTGAGATATATGCGCGGTATGGGCAAGGATATCGTCTGGGTATGTGGATCAGATGAACATGGCGCCGCGATAACCATTCGAGCTAAAAAAGAAAACATATCACCGAAAACGATTATCGACAAATATCACGAACTGAATAAGTCGACTTTTCAAAAATTTGGAATCTCCTTCGATATTTATCACCGGACTAGTGAACCGATACATCACGAAACGGCACTTGAATTTTTTGCCAAATTGGTACAAAAAGGTGGTGAGTTCGATGTCAAGGAAAGCGAACAATATTACGATGAGGACTATGATCAATTTTTGGCAGATCGCTATATCAAAGGTACTTGTCCAAAATGTGGACATACAGAAGCCTACGGTGATCAGTGTGAGAATTGTGGATCGGATTTGTCCCCTACAGAACTGATCGAACCTGTATCAACGCTAAGCGGCAAGAAACCAACATTGCGTACAACACGACACTGGTATTTCAGACTGGATAAACATCAGGCCTGGCTCAAAGAATGGTTGGATAAAGGAACCATCGATGGGGTACCGCATCACGATCCCAAAAAGTGGAAGAAACATGTGTTAGGTCAATGTAGATCCTGGATTGAAGATGGACTTAAGCCAAGATCCATTACACGAGATCTGGATTGGGGTATTCAAATTCCCGATATCGATGAAAAAGGAAAAGTCTTGTATGTTTGGTTTGATGCTCCTATCGGATATATCTCAGCAACCAAACAATGGGCACTTGATCATGGTAAAAACTGGGAGGACTATTGGAAGTCCGATGATGCCCAGCTTATCCACTTTATAGGTAAAGACAATATCGTCTTCCACTGCATTGTATTTCCTGCGATGCTAAAAGCCTATGGAGAATTCAATCTCCCTATCAATGTGCCGGCCAACCAGTTTTTGAACTTTGAAGGTGACAAATTCTCTAAATCCAGAGGTTGGGGACTAGCTATGCATGAATACCTGAATGAGTTCAAGGATTTTCCAAATCAAGTGGATGCCATGCGTTATGCATTGACCAGAAATATGCCCGAGACCAAGGATTCAGATTTCAAGTGGGATGAATTTGTAGAATTTCACGACAACGAACTCGTAGCCAACCTGGGCAACTTTGTAAACCGTGTCGTAGTCCTGACCAATAAATACTATGATGGTGTCGTACCAGAGGTGACCGAATCGAGCATTTTAGAAAAGGTGTCGGATACAATCCAACGATGGCAAGGTGAGATCACCGATTTCAATTTCCGAAATGCGATTCTAGCACTTATGGAAGTTTCCAGTATAGGAAATACCTATTTACAGGATGTGTCACCCTGGGCAATTTGGAAAACTGATCCCGATAGCCAGGAAGTCAAAAACTGTCTGGGTAACTGCCTGGCAATTGTACAATTGCTGTCGGCCATGATGAAGCCGTTTCTTCCATCATCCTCAGATAAGTTGAGGAGCTTTCTTCAACTATCGAAAATAGGCAATGGTGATATTCTCAAATCGATCGAGCAGCCTATGATCAATCCGGGGCATCAGATAGGATCTCCTGAACTCCTTTTTGCAAAGATCAACGACAGGAAAGACGCTTCCAGGAAAGACATCATTGAAGGGCAAAAAAATAAACTTGCTACTATCCTGGAAAGTGAAACTCCAAATCATGTCCCTGTGAAGGATGAAATCTCTTTTGACGACTTTAGTAAATTAGATTTCAGAACCGGTAAGGTACTCCAGGCTGAGAAAGTGCCAAAGTCTGACAAACTACTCAAATTGAGCATTGACCTGGGCTTTGAACAAAGAACAATTCTATCAGGTATTGCAAAGCA
>JAHHJQ010000010.1 GCA_018680005.1 Bacteroidia bacterium
GACATCCAAATCATCCTTTTGGAAGAAAACTATCGTTCTACCCAGGATATCCTCGATGTATGTGGAAGATCGATCGCCTTCAATCAAAAGCGTCTGGTACACAGCTCTGGGCTATTTGGCAATGAAAAAGTCCTAAAAGCATCCAACACCAGTCTTGGAGCTTCCCATCCCAAACCGGTCATCAAGGCTTATGAAAATCACTTTTACGAGCTCACGGATCTTCTGAATCAAATCCAAACGCTGATTGCTACAGGGGTAAAGCCATCGGAGATTGCAGTTCTATACAGAAAGCACGCTCAATCGGAGGCACTGATGACCTTGTTGAGTGACAGGGATATGGTCTACAGCACTAAACGAACGATCAATGTCCTGCATGAACCGATCATCCGTAATGTCCGAATTCTTCTGAGTTATGTAGCGCAACAATATGAAGATTTCAATGCAGAAGATAACCTGCTATTCAGGTTACTGCATTTACCCTTCTTTGATACACAATCTCTGGACCTTGCAAAGCTGGGATTTTATTTGTCCAGTCTCTCAATGGATGAAGACGCTATACCCTGGCGGGTGGCGATATCTGATTCAATGCTTCTGGAACAATTGAAAATTGAAAGCCCTAATTCACTATTGCAAGTTGGTAATCTGATCGACGATTGGACCAAGTCGATGGACAGCTATTCTTTACAGGGTTTTGTGGAATATATTTTGACGAGTTCCGGAGTGCTGAACTATATTCTGGAACACCGGGACAGGGATTGGAATATCCAACTGCTCACTACTTTCTACAATTATATTAAGGCTGAAATCCGAAAGAATCCTTTGCTCAAGCTTGCTGACCTGATGAATACCATAGACCTGATGGATCAGACCGGTGTGGCCTTGCCGTATCATAAGACCATTTACACAAATGATGGGATCAATCTCCTGACGGCTCATGGTGCTAAAGGATTGGAATTTGAAAATGTATTTCTTCTTGAAGTAACAAAGGATAGATGGCAATCTAACAGAGGTGGTGGATTCCAATTCAGCTATCCGGATACGATAACACAGACTTCAAAAGAAGATGCTGCGGAGTCTCAACGTAGGTTGTTCTATGTCGCGATGTCCCGGGCAAAAACGCATTTGCAAATATCCTATCCTGAATACAGCGATACAGAAAAAAAACTGCAGAGAGCCGGATTTATTGATGAAATTGAAGCAACTGGTTTTCATCAAGTCTATCCTGATGTCAATAATGAAGATGTAGTCGAAACCCAGATTGCGCTATTATCCCAGGCCTTAAAACCCAAAATCGCTTTACCCCTGGAAAGCCTCATCACTGAGCGTCTGGAGCAATTCAGAATGAGCCCTTCTGCGCTTAATAGCTATCTTGCGTGTCCGATCAATTTCTTTTATAACTATATCCTGAAAGTACCGTCGATCCAGTCCGAACCGGCATCATATGGCATGGCTATGCACGCGGCACTGGAAAAGCTGTTTAATAAAATGCTATCCGACGATGACAAAGCTTTTATGGAATCAGAGGAATTGATTGCCTCCTTTGAAGCCTATATGGTTCGCCAGAGAGGTGCTTTTAGTACCAAAGGATTTGATTTTCACTTCGCCAAGGGTAAAAAAAATCTAGTCATGCTCTATGATAAAAAGGTAGATGAATGGGAGAAGAAAGTGGAAACCGAAAAATTTATCAATGATGTTGCCATGTCAGGTGTGCCGTTAAAAGGAACCATCGACAAAATAGAATTCATGGGTTCTAACCTGGTTAGACTGGTGGATTATAAGTCGGGTAAATTTGATAAAAAAAGAGTAGCGGCCCCCAACGACAAGAACCCTGAAGGTGGCCCGTATTGGCGTCAATTGGTATTTTATAAGTTGCTTTTCGAAGGAAGTAGCTATGCAAATGGCAGGAAGGCGCAAAGCGCCATGATCGCCTATGTAGATTCCAATCGAGAAGACCAGTTTGACGAATATGCTGTAGAATTTGATCCTGATCAGGAATCCAAATTGATAGAGATTCTGACAGCTACCTATGCAAAGATCATGAATCACGAATTTGATGAAGGATGTGAAGAGGAGCGCTGTCAGTGGTGTCAGTTTGTCAAGGATTCAAAGTTGGATGTATCCTCCGAAATCGGCTTTGCAGTCGTTGACGAGGATATGATTCGCGATGAATAAAAATGACTAGTTCCGAGTTCTTAGCTTTATCTGAAAAGATCTATAGAAAAATAAAGGCCAAATGGCTCCAGGCACTATTTTAAAAATGGCCAGATTGTTCTTATAACCTGCATTGGTAGCACAATTAGCAATGAGGGAATGGTTGAGCTTGTGGGCATCGTTTACGGGCTCAATCGATTTTCGTACTTTAGTTTGGCAAATACAATTCAACCAAATCATGAAATACCTTTTTACCCTAATCCTCACCTTATTTACACTAGTTAGCTTTGCTCAAACTTCAGATGTACTTGAACCATTGGACATCTTTGATATGGAGCTTGTCGGTGATCCTCAAATCTCCCCTGACGGTAGCAAGATCGTCTATGTCCGGAACTTCAAGGATATCATGACCGATGGGAATCGGTCGAATCTCTGGATCATCAATTCAGATGGTACAGGTCATCGTCCATTGACTTCCGGCAACCAGAATGACTATGCACCTCGATGGTCACCTGACGGATCCAGACTTGCGTATGTTTCCAGCATGGATGGTAAACCACAAATCTATATGTACTGGATGAAAGAAGGCGCCTCTGCCAAAATCACCAATCTGCAACAATCACCCCGATCTATGCAATGGTCTCCGGATGGTAAAAAGATAGCTCTGATCATGACCGTCAAGGAGGAGCAAAAGAGATTTAATGTGCTGCCTCCAAAACCCAAAGGGGCAAAGTGGGCAGACCCTCCGATCTATATCGATGAAATGAAATATCGTGCAGATGGACGTGGATACCTGGAAGTGTCTTATAGTCAGATATTCCTGTTAGCAGCTGATGGAGGTACGCCACGACAAATGACAGATGGTGAATACAATCATAATGGGATCAGTTGGGCCCCAGATTCCAAGTCAATCATTTTTTCTGCCAACCATCACGGAAATGAGATGGAGCCACGCAACAGTGAAATCCATGAATTGATTCTTGCTTCTGGAGATATTAAGACGCTAACCAAAAGATTTGGTCCGGATGGTAGCCCCAAAATTTCACCCGATGGAACTAAGATTGCCTATCTGGGTCAAGACGATAATTTTGATGGATATCAAGTAGGCAAGCTGTATGTGATGAACCGAGATGGTTCAGGATCAAAGATGCTATGTGATGATTTGGATAGAGATATCGGAAATATCAATTGGTCTGCAGATGGCAAGTCTATTGTCTTCCAATATGATCACCACGGCAATACCTATGTGTCGAAGACGGATATGAATGGCAAACGCACGCAATTAGCGGAGAATCTTGGTGGACTATCATTAGGCAGACCTTATAGCGCCGGAACTTATTCGATGGCTAAGAATGGCAATATCGCATTTACATTAGGAACAACTGAACATCCTGCGGACCTGGCGATTGCTATGGGAGGAAAGTCGAAACGATTGACATGGGGCAATGAAGATCTTATTGAATACCAGAAATTGTGTAAGGTCGAAGA
>JAHHJQ010000284.1 GCA_018680005.1 Bacteroidia bacterium
GTTTGTGGGTTAGGTCCGGCCATGAAACAAAGAGAAAAGGTTGTACCCCATGCTTTTGGTCATGTATTGGAAATCGGTGCTGGTTCCGGTCTTAACTTTAGCTATTATGATGCGGATAAGGTAGATCATCTGTTTGCACTAGATCCATCATCGGATATGCTATCAATAGCTGAACGACAATTGAACGATCTGCATTTACGGGTTGAGTTGATACAGGCGGTTGCGGAAGAAATACCACTGGAGACCAATTCAATAGATTCCATAGTCATTACTTATACCCTTTGTTCTATTCCAGATGTAGACCTGGTTTTTCCTGAATTCAAAAGGGTACTCAAACCCACTGGAAAGCTTATATTTTGTGAACATGGAAGAGCTCCTGATCATACCGTAAGAAAATGGCAGAACTTGTTAAACCCGGTCTGGAAGCATGTCGGAGGAGGATGTAATCTGAACAGGGATATTCCTCAAATGATCAAGGATGGTGATTTTGCGATCCAACAATTGAATACGATGTACATTCCCGGATTTAAACCAGCCTGCTATAATTTTTGGGGTACTGCTCATCTGCCTTGATTGGGTGGCATTCTGATCGCTTTCAAAATTGGACTCACAATTCATCAAGGATCTCCATCACTCCAGGACATATCGCCGCATTTCTAATCGTAAGATCAAAGATTTTTTGTTGTCCTACCATATCCGTGTGCGGATATTCACGACATGCTTTGGGAGCAATATCATATATAGAACATGTATTGTCTTCAAGTAAAAAAGGACAGGGTAGGGATTGAAGCACAACATCACCATCTTCATCAATTCTTAGATACGCTTGCTTAAATTGTTTCTGTTTTATCCCCAGCTTTTTTGATATGCGTGCAATATCGGATGGAACAAAAAGAGGACCGGTAGTCTTACAGCAATTAGCACAATTCAAACAGTTGATCCTCGCGAAAGCCTTCTCGTGAAGTTGATGAATTTCTCGATCGACTTCTTTAGTCGGCATTTTTTTCAGGGACTTCAATTTTTGTTTAAAAGTCCTCCGCTTTGAAGCGGCAAGTTGAGGTAATGTTTCTAATGGATATTTGATTGTTTCGAATCGTTTGCGTTGAGTCCCAAAGTAAATAATAATGTTGTGATGCTTAATGTTTTGGTTTGTTATTATGCACTTAACGACAAAATCGCATAATAGCTTTCGAAAGATCAAAGGCATTGACCCCTGTCAGCTTTAGCCCTGGGGTGGATTCTAAAATGGATAACACAGATACAGATCACAGCATGATTCAACCCTGCCCTAGGGTGGGTCTGAACTGATCATACCCTCCTTCCGGGGTTTTAACCCCACATGAAAATGACATATGATAGTTTGTTAGGGGTTAAAACCCCATATACTAGGTGTCTCACGTTGCACCGAAGGCTAAAGCCGTTCGGTCCACCTGGACAAGATCATGTGTAATTTGGATATATAATACACCACTGCCCTTCTATATTAGTTATGTTGCAGATAAGCAGCAGGAGGTATCCTTGAATGAAGGATGCCCCAACTTTCTGAATAGATTGACATTTTGTACTTTGGCCACCCGTAATATTGCACCAGAAGAGAATAGACGAATTTTGGTTCAACTAAGATCATTTAATTATACAATTAAGTAAAAACTCAAATTGATATGCAGACAGGCATGATTCACGCCCATAGCGGCTTGCGTTGGATATTGTTGATCCTTTTGATCATCACTGTTATTAATGCTTATATGAAGTGGAAAGGTGAAAAAGACTTTACCTCCGGTGATGATAAGCTTTCGTTATGGACGATGATGGTCACACATATACAGCTGTTGTTGGGTTTATACTTGTTTTTCACAAGTGGAAAAGTGATGCTCAGTGGACTGGATATGGCCAATGCGGTAGGACGCTTTTATACGATTGAACATACGCTCGGTATGATGCTGGCTATCGTGTTGATCACACTTGGCAGGGTACAGGCCAAAAAAATCGTAACTGCTGCCGGCAAACACAAGAAGATCTTTACCATGTTTTTGATTGCGTTGCTGATTATCCTGCTATCTATTCCGTGGCCATTTAGGGATCTGGGCGCATCATGGTTTTAGACTGTAATTCTACATTCCCAATAAGCTTTTACCAATGCCAAAAGTGCGATAGTATTGACTGCACAATCAGCGGATTGTAGGCGCATTTTTGTATCAGGGAACTGGTATCTTGACTTTCAAATGAATTTTGTGGCTATGAGAATACTTGCTTTTTTTGTCTTGCTCATCTCTGTTTCGTGCACCAATGCACAAACATCAGAAGTCAACGAGACCATATTGAGAGATATATATCGCGAATGGAGAGCCTTTGAAACTCCGCCCAATCATAATGGGGCACCGGATTATCGTGAAGTCACCTTTCAAAAAAGACATTCACAATTTGATCAATTACGGCAACAACTTCTAGCTATCGATACGACCGGCTGGAAGATAGATCATAAAGTAGATTGGATGATCGTGTGGGCAGAAATGAATGGATATGACTTCAATCAGCGTATCCTGCAACCATGGAAACGAGATCCTGCGTTTTACAAATCGCTGTGGACTTACAAAAGTGATGTGCCCGGGCATGAGGGTCCTACGCATCATGGAACCACTGAAATATGGCAATATGAATTTCCTCTTTCTGATTCAGAAAGGGCAAGACTGATTAGCGACCTCAAAGTCATTCCTTCATTGAATGCACAAGCACAGGAAAATCTTACTGGCAATGCACGAGAATTGTGGATCGCAGGTATTCGGCACATAGAGTTGCAAAAGGAAAATCTGGAAAATATCCTGAATGAAGCTGGTGTATTGGAAGATCAGGAGCTCGTCAATGCCATCCAAAAAGCGGTTGAGTCTTCTGGTCAATTTGCCAGTTGGCTGAAAGAAGAATCTGAAAATAAGACCGGGCCTTCGGGTATCGGAAAGGACAACTATACATGGTACTTGCAAAATGTACACCTGGTACCGCTTTCATGGGAAGACGAAGTCATGATATTGAAGAGAGAGTTAGCACGTGCCTGGTCTTCTCTGAAGTTAGAAGAACATCGCAATCGGTCGTTGCCTCAATTAAAGGCCGTGAATTCTGTCGAAGCATACAACGAGCTTGCAGAGCAATCTGCCCGATCATTGATGACTTTCCTGGAAGAAGATGATATCCTTACGGTCAAGGATTACTTTGAACCAGCACTCCGGGAACATCTGGGTGCATTCGTGCCAGCGGAAACAAGAAATTTTTTCTGGATAGGAGCGCATTATGATCCACGACCATTGTACTCACATTTCTATCATTGGTTTGAATTGGCCAGGGAGGAGAAGGAACCACTTGAAAATGCGATTCGACAAGGACCATTATTGTATAACATTTTTGATTCTAGAAATGAAGGAACAGCAACTGCATTGGAAGAAATGTTTATGCAAGCGGGTCTGTATGACGATGATCCCAGGGT
>JAHHJQ010000295.1 GCA_018680005.1 Bacteroidia bacterium
ATGCATGTTGGAGCGACCATTCTTATAGTTAATCAGTTCCCAAAATCCATTCAAATCCTCTGGAGATGGTGGCGTATCAGGACCAAAAACTTTAATTAGATTTTTCTCAAGACTTCTAAAAGTCAAAAATCTATTGAACAAAAACCCGTATCTACTGTGTAATAATTTTTGAGTAAGAACAGGTCGATGCATTTCTGGAAAAAGTCCTCCATTGAGAAAACATATGGAAAGGATATTTAAAGAATTATCCTCAACACGTTTTCGATCCAGAAATGCCGCAAGCATTTCCTGCGTAACAGTATTGCCATAATCGTGTGCAAGAATATGAAAATTAGTTTTTCCTGAATCAAGCATCAAGGATTCCAAAATCTTTGCTTGCTCGTGAATCGTATAGTTATGTCCATTGGGTTTATCTGATTGTCCAAATCCTAATAAATCCGGTGCAACTACTGCATATGATTTAGTTAATTTTGGCCAAATTTTTTGCCAATCCCAACTTGATGTTGGAAATCCATGAATTAATAATAGAATTTCACCTTCATCACCTCCAGTTTTATATTTAATGCCCCAATTGTTGTAATTGAATGTCTTACTATCGGCATACCATTCGGTAGTCTTCATCTTTTGAATTTTTAATATCCAAGAATCGCTAACATTTCTCCGGAAGATTGTTCTGCTTTAAATTGATACTCATTCACCTTACCTTTTTCATCTTTGTTCAAAACCATATGTTTTGGCGATTGAATAAGACAATGTTTAATTCCTCCATACCCGCTCAAAGAATCCTGGTATGCTCCAGTATTAAAAATGGCTACAAACAGGCGATTCGATCCTATTATTTTGGGCATCAAAACGATTTGATGATCTTCTTTACCAAAAAGAACGTCATACTGATCACAACTTATTCCGCCTATTTTTACTTGAATTTTTTCATGACCTATATTATTAATTGCCATCACTTGAAATGGAGTTCTAATACTGTAATTATCAGGTATAGTAGTCATCAAACTATTATTTAAAATATACCAGGTATTTCCATCCTCGGTTTGTTTAACTTCTATAACTTCAAAAATGACCGCCCCACTTTCTGCAACAGTATAACTACCAAATTCTGTAAATATATCAGGGTTATTAATTCCATTGGCATCACAGAATTCTTTGATTCTGTTCATAATTTTAAAAACGAAATTACCTGCGTCATCTTGATTGAATCCCTGTTTTAAGGGAGGCATTCCTCCGCCAATGTTCAGAAATCTTAAAGATGAAAAATGGGATTGAAGATATTTGTAGGTCTCTAATGATTCGTCCAATTCCCTCAGATAATTTGAAACATCGCCCATCCCGGAATCAACAAAGAAGTGTAACATTTCCAGGCTGTATCGATTATCTCGTTTGATCTGGCTCACAAGTGTTCTAATGTCCACTTCGGATAAACCCAATCTTGAACATCCAAAAGATGCATCATATGTAGCTTTTCTAAGACCAATTCTTTGTGAATTTGGAAAGATGCCCTTAATTCTGGCAAACTCAGGAATAGAATCGATGACTATAATCGAATTTGTGAATCCTAATTCTTGTAATCTCTTGATCTTTTTCAAATAAGTCACAGATTTGGTCCCATTATGAATCAAATATGTCTTCGTATCAATTACTGCTTTCGAACATAGACTAATGATAATATCTATATCGTACTCTGAGGATGTTTCAAGGTGTGCACCACTCCTCAATGCCTCTTGCACTATAAAGCTAAGCTGATTGCTTTTGGTGCAATAGCAATATTCATAGCTACCTGAATAGTCTGTCTCTGCAAAAGCCTTGGCAAATAGATTTTTTGCAAGCTGAATTCGATCTTTGATGATCGGTAGATAGGATAATTTCAGCGGTGATCCATGTTTCTCAGATAACTTGAAAAGATCAATTCCGTGCCATTGAAGATGGTTCCCAATAGGTTGTACTGATTGTTCAATTCCACCAATTGTACATGTAATTTTATCTTCCATTTCGAAAATTGGATTTGAGTGTCCTTTGCTGCCTAACCTATCGTTCCCAAAATAAGACTTGCTATTTATCTATGACTGATTATTAATAAGAAGTCGAAAAATTGTCACAGAAATTCAAATGTCAATAATTCCCATTAAAAATATGCTACAGCACATATTAGGGAATAGAGTAGAACAAAGTTTGATCGTATTTTTAATCTTTTCCGATCCAAAAATGTATTGCACACCATTTAGCTTTATCACATCTCGTTGATTTTAAATGCATTACGCTCATAGATTTTATTATTTGAGTTAATAATACTTCTCTTTCACTACGGCATTGAGAATCTGCTGATTATCCACATCAGGCAAGCATTCAACTCCTGATATATAAATATCCGTTTCAATGTCACTATAGGATCTACAAATTCACAAGTCACAAGTCTCCAGCTTTATCTACTAGTAATACCATCGGTGGCATAATATTTTGAATAAGAATGTTATCGAAGTCGAATAAGAATAGATACAACAGACAAAAACTTGATATTCAGCTACTTATACATTCTATATAAGCATTTGGTGACTAGTTGGTCTCCACCTTTTTTACGAAAAGGGTGGCGTAACTATGGTCATATCAAGTTTTTGGGTCAAAAAAATGACTTTCCCTCCATATTTTTTTTCAATCAAAGTGTGTCTTTACCCGGTAACTATGGTCTAAGATCGTTGCTTTTATTTGCAAGAATAGCATTGATATTTCTATCCATATTTTCCGCTTCCAATACTCTCTCTGCTCAAACCAATGAACCCATTGACTCCGGTTCGTACATTATCAACATGGGTGTCGTACCGCAAACCATCGAAAATGGGCTTAAGCCCTATGGTCTGGTCTATGATCTCATTCACACCCATGGGATACAAATAAAATGGGTCATCAATCCGACAAAGGGAAAGGATGGCATTGACTTCAGTCATGATGGTACTGATTATCGTGGAGGACCTTTCATTGTGCCTGCACTTTACAGATCAGCAGCTGTCGACGCTACCATAGCAGCCTGGAACGCCAAAGGTGTTGTTGGGGCAGAAACAGTTTCGGAAATTGTCGTTCCTGTATATTCCAACTTGAATTATTTCGTCATCTGGACGCTGGACGAGCTAAACGGTAAAATCGCTGAAGACTATTTTGCGAATGCAGAGATTCCTGAAACCGCATACAATTGGCTTGATCCTCTAGAATTATCATGTTGTAATGACATATTCATCATGCCACACGCAGACCCGGACTGGTCAAGCCATAGTAGACTTTACTACTGGAATGAATCTGAAGAAAATGGAGGTTGTAGAGGTGCGATATGGGCTGGATGTCATGCTGTAAGTGCTATGGAAGCCGTGTTCAATCCAATGGATCCAACCGAGCAAATGAATTTCTTGTCCAGTGATCCAGGATTAATCCTCTGGAAAGATCATAAAAATGGTACTTTGCCCTATACGTACAACTACCATTCAGATCCAATTATGCAGTTTATGGGATCCATGGACGATGCCATCAAAGGAGGATCTGAACAGATATTTATCCCCGAGACCTCCTGGAGAAGTTCTACTTCATTGGGTATGATCGATCCTGATCATCCTGAAGCATTAGGCCCTGAACAGATCGCCTCTCCACTAGCTTGGGGCAGGGGGTTGGGAGATGAAGATCGTGGATATGTGGTTTACC
>JAHHJQ010000309.1 GCA_018680005.1 Bacteroidia bacterium
CTACTACCTACTACCTACTACCTACTACCTACTACCTACAGCCTGATACCTGCTACCTTGTTACCCCATAGCTGCGAACATTTCCTCTTTGGAGAGTCCTCCTAAGCCCAATGTTTCGAGGGTTCGAAGTGCCTGGTCGTGATAATCGGTTTCTAATAGTACAGAAACGATTTTAATAATTGCATTAATAATTGGTGTCTCGACACCCACTGATTTTGCCATATCTTCCAGTAGCACAAGTCCGTAACCTACGTCCTCTGTAAAATAGCGATTCTCTATTTGAGTCTGTGCATTGATACCTGCAAATCCGGGAGCTTTACTATAACCCGTATGATAATTTTTTTCCAACATATATCCTTGCACATATCCAGCCTCTGGTTCTGATAATATTTCCAGACCGAAAGCCTCCGCGATGGCCATTCTTTCTTTGTCCACAGCTTCCATGAGTCGACCGACTGCGGGGGTGACACCTTCTTCATAAAAGAAGAAATCTTCTGGCGATTCTATTCTGCCCACATTAAGTAAAGAAACAGCGGGATGAATTACATTATTTCCGTTTTGTAGGAGGGTCTGTAAAACATTTTGGTAAGGGTGGCTACCGGGATAGGTTTTTTTGAAGATTGCATAAATGTCATCAATTTTGGAAGAAGGTAAAGAGGCAATATATACGCCGTCATCCAGCTTATGAAAGATATGTACTTCACCAGGATCTGTAATTCTACAGGCGTAGGGCAATGTCGATGTCTCCGCGACTATGATATCAGGATCTGAAAAATCTAAACCCAACTCTTTCTTAAATATGAGAGCACCTCCGTTGGTACCTGGACAGACAATGACCTTTTGTCCTTTTTGCATTGCTTTTTTATACTCACGGGCAAAATAGAATGTGGCATATGATGGACTTACAACATAGATGAGCTCGGCATCAGTTACAGTTTTTTCTATGTCATGTCCTGCGTATGCGATCGGCGCATAGCCTTCAATGATTCCGGAAAATTTTATTCCGCTAGCGTCATTAATTGCATTGATATTGGAAGGAAACCCTTCAAAATCAAATATGCTCACTTCATTGCCTTGCAATGCACATTCTGCTGCCATTGCACAGCCACCATTTCCAGATCCAAGGATAGCAATTTTCATATTGTAGAGTTTTCTTTATTGACTTTGTAAAATTCAATTCTTGAATCCGATCCGAATCCAGAGGAATTGCACAATAATACCGATTTTCATTTTGAAGACAACTAATCTGAGGAATGCAAATGGAGGAATTTTGATGTGTTCTATCCATCTCGTTTAGATCCGAATACATTGCTGCCCTGGACGTAGAATCGTCCAGGCATCTTATAGAAATGGCAATGAACAATTAGAAAATCAAGGGAAATGGAAGCGGGAAAAGAACTTTGAAAGGCTATGGCGCTCTACAGCATTTACTGACCGCCCATAAATGCCGTGATAGTTGCACTTATTTTGTCCGGTGCATCTTCTTGCAAAAAATGGCCACAGTCAGGAATCGAAATGATATTGGCCTGTGATAATATGCCCTGGACTCTTTTCATAGTAGCGCCTACTTTTGGAAGAATCTTATCATTTTCTCCATAGATAATCTGAACAGGACCTTTAAAAGAAGGTAATTTTCTTTCAATTTCAGAAAAGCCCTTTAAGCTTAACCTTTGTACTGATTTCAATAGAACCTTTCTTGATTTCATATCCTCAAATGGGGATTGATAATGTTGAATAACATCAGCTGTTATTTTATCCTTTCTATAGACGCCGAAGTAAATTGCCTTCTTGATGCCTTTTGGGCTAGTGAGCCAATCTCTTATACCAGGCAATACTGTTGCCAAGGCAAATAACTTGACTGCCCATGAAAACTGAGGAAATACCAACGTGTTAAACAAGATCAACTGATGGACTCTTTCCATATTCTGAACCATCCAATACAATCCAATCGGCCCACCCAGGTCATGCACACCTAAGGTGATATGGTCAAGATTTAGATGATCTAAGAATCCAGTCAATATCCTATTGTAATATCTAAAACTGAATGAATCCTCAATGTTCTTGTCAGATTTACCATATCCCGGCAAGTCGATGGCAATAACTTGAAATTTATCCGATAAACTTGTCATGATATTTCTCCATAAATATGAAGATGTTGGGAAACCATGAATAAATAATATCGGTGCTCCCTGACCCGCTATCAAATAGTGAATTTTTGTCCCTGCTATTTCAATATATTCACTTGATATTTCTGAATGCATATGCTTTATTCAATTTTGGGTTTGGTCAGAAATTGCAGTTTATTTTACTTTAGCAAGTATTCTTTTACAGAAATTATTTCCATCTCGTTTCGATCCAGACCTGTTGTTGTTTTGGCGTCAGGAAAGTCCATGCCACGATTCTACTTACTTTATTTCCCTGTGCCATGGGTATGGTTTTGATGTCAACAGCCTCTGCGTTGTTCAAGATCTGATAGATCCTACTAAGGTTAGATTCTTTTGAAATCAACGCGGAATACCAAAAGCACGAAGTAGAGCAAGCTTTACTCTGATAAATCATATTTTTCACAAAAGCTGCTTCACCTCCTTCGGTCCATAATTCTTTGTTCTGACCCCCAAAATTGAAAACAGGTTTTGGAGCAAGCCCATCTTTTAAGTTTTTCAGCTTACGCAATTTTTGGGATTGTGCCTCTTCCGCTGAATCATAGAAAGGAGGATTGCAAATGGATATATCGATGTATTCGTTTTTCTGAATGATTCCTTTAAAAGTATTTCGGGGATTTGACTGCCATCTCAATTCGACTTTTCCTTTCAAAGAGGCATTTAAATCAATTATTTTCTCCGCAGATTTAAGTGCCATTTTATCAATATCAGATCCAATAAAAGACCAGCCATATTCGGCACATCCAATGATAGGGTAAACACAGTTAGCACCAACACCGATATCCAGACATGTGATTTTTGATCCTGTGGGAATCTTTCCTTTCAAAAGCTTTTTGTTTGTATGCGTCATCAGATCCGCTACATGGTGTATGTAATCTGCCCGACCAGGTATTGGCGGGCACAGATAGTCCTGCGGAATATCCCAATAATCTATCTTGTAATAATGGAGGAGGAGCGCATTATTCAGCATTTTGACAGCAGCCGGATCAAAGAAATCAATCGACCAATCGCCGTATATATTCCGCTTGACAAATGGGGTTAATTCCGGACAACTTTCTTTGAGT
>JAHHJQ010000315.1 GCA_018680005.1 Bacteroidia bacterium
GATCTTCACTTCAGTACCGACAGGGGCTAGCAGTGGAAAGATAACTGTGGCCTCAACCGTAAATGAATCTAAAACAGTTTTTGAAACTGATTTTATTGTTGCTGAACCTGTACTTGAAGCCAATCTGGTTATGGATTTGGTTTATCCTGGTCATCCAATCTATGAGGATAGCTATCAGGCTGTTATTTACGATATTAATATCGTCACGGAGGATAATTATTATGCGCTCTTGAGCACATTCTCGGGTTTCTATCCACACCACATCTTTAGAATTACACCCACATCAGTGGATACAATTGTTTTCAATCTCAATCAAACAGGTCGTGCATTTCATTATGGACTTGCGATGGACAAATTGGGCAACATTTATGTACCAATCGGTCATACTATATGCAAAATTTCACCAAATGGAATACTAGACACAATCGCCGGAAGTACAAAAGGATTTGAGGAAGGTCCTGGTGAAGCAGCAAAATTTGATGATCCGATGGATGTAGGTATAGACCAGGAAGGCAATTTGTATGTAGCTGATGCAGGTAACAATAGAGTTCGCAAGATTTCACACGATGGCATGGTAACAACATTTGCTGGAGGCACCGTAGGGGATAGTGATGGTTGGGGAACTTCCGCTCAATTTTATGGCCCTATGGCCATCTTTGTGGACAAAAATAATTTGATCTGGTTGACTGAATTCAACGGAACAAGAGTTCGTACAATCACACCGGAAGGTTTAGTATCTACTTATGCCGGATCTTTGCATGGTTACTATGATGCCTCCCAAAAAGAGCATGCACATTTTCAAGGGCTTTGGGGCATTGCTGTAGATGACAACGGAAGTGTATATGTGGCGGATAATGGCAACAAAGCCATTAGAAAAATATCAACCTCCGGGCAGGTAACAACCTTGATGCAAGATATTTGCGCATTTGGTCTTACAATTGACACAGATGGCAACTTACTAGCTGCATGCTCAGAGATCCACAAGATTGTGCTCAACTAAATGCATATTACAAAATAACTTCCAGCCGTCTTTAAAGTTGATTACGATCATACTTATGTAGATCTTCATCAATGTCTTCAACCAAGAGGCGCCCTATCTTTCAATCCTTCCCAAACAGTGCTATGCCATGTTATCTTCTAAACTCATCCCCACGTGGTCCTTGCTCGTATTCATGATGTTCTTGATTGTTGCCTGTGAAAAAGATGATCCCGGAGAGCCCCTTCAAGTCGCTCCAGTTATTACAGATATAACACCATACAGTGGTCAGATAGGTGATCATGTCTCGATTTTTGGCCAGAACTTTGGACCGTCAGGTGTAGCTGGCAGTGATACCAGTGTAAGTTATGTAACTGTCGACTTCAACGGTGTAAGCGCAACCGTCGATAGGATCAGACAACGTGAAGATTACCAACAAGCCATTATACCAGGAGAACAATCCATTTCAACAATAGTACCGCAAGGAGCAACCAGCGGCAAAATTACAGTGACTTCGAGCATGAATTCGACATCGGCAGTATCGCCTGCAGATTTCCTGGTTACTACACCCAATTTTGAGCCGAATGTTTCCGTGGAAGATGCGTTATATGTGGGAGATTATGGCTTATTTGGCATTTTCGGAATTGATGTCGATGTTAATGGTAACTATTACATTGTAGGGTGGACAAGTACTGATGGACCTGTCCCTGTCAGAAGTCACATCTTCAAATTATCACCATCTGGAGTAGATACCATTGTATCTAACCTTTTTCGACCTTCTTGGGCCAGTAGTGATTTTCATTATGGTCTCACTGTTGATAAGGCCAATAACGTTTATGCTCCAATCGGTCATACCATTTGCAAAATCTCACCAGATGGCCAAATAGATACCATCGCTGGCAGTGGTGTACCCGGATTTGTGGATGGACCCGCCGTCAGTGCCCAATTTCTTGCTCCATGGGACTTAGATATCGATGATGGTGGAAATATATATGTGACCGGTTTTGAAAATCATGCCATCAGAAAAATTGCGACCGATGGCACAGTCACAACGCTAGCCGGAGGTTCTTCGGGGTATACCGATGGCTGGGGATCCATGGCACAATTCTTTGGACCCCTTGACATAGCTATAGGTCCTCAGAATAATATATATCTAACCGAACTCGGAAATAGCGTTATTCGCAAAATCACTGCAGAGGGTTTGGTCAGCACTTTTGCCGGAGGTAAAGCGGGATACTTCGATTCCAACAGGGAAGAGGCACATTTTAGTAACCTTCGAGGTCTGGTTATAGATGATGCAGAGAATATCTATGTTGTAGATTCGGGTAATAAAACTATTCGAAAAATATCCATGTCTGGCCAGGTTACTACTGTCGCTGAAGTAAATGCCCGGTGGGGATTGGCCGTTGATGAACAGGGTAATTTGCATTACTATGATGAAGACTCGAAGACTATACGCAAGATTGTCTTCAATTAAAAATGTAACAAAATTGATAATCTTCCATCCTTTGAAAACCTACAGCATTTTGATGTGTACAAGAAAGATTTCTGGACATGCCTATCGATGATACTGTCTCAATGATATTCTTGTAAATTCACCTTGCAAAAGGAACTGTATGATGTTGCAATGACCAGGAGATACGGTTAAAGCAATAATCAAAATAAATCCTTCGCAGAACAAAATCTTGGTTATTAAATTCAATGAATAATGAAAAACGTATATACCTCTCTATTCAGATTCCAATGGGTAAGCTTTGTGATCCTATTAGGACTTTTATCTTCTTTCAATAGTTGTACAAGTACTGACCCAGATGTTGCACGGCAACAACAAATGCATAACGATAATTTACCCGATGAAATCATCTGGCACATCAAAGCCATTCATCCGGAAGGCGGCATCATTGACGTGAAGGCTATTGATAAGGATGGTAAAATTTATGATGTCAAAGCCATCGAGGAATACGGCCAGCGACATCTGATGGATATTAAAGCCTTGATAGGGGAGCAGAAAGTACCGATAAAAATGTTGGTGAGCACTGACCAATATACCCCTGTAAAAGCGATCGGTGAGGATGGCTCCATTTATGACATCAAAGCCCTCACTCCAGAGGGTAATAGGCTTGACGTGAAAGGTGTTTATAGCTATGGGAATATCATTGATATCAAAGCCATCAATGAAGAAGGGGACTTCTATGGTCTTAAAGCGATATCCCCTGAAGGAAGGCTTCATGATGTCAAAGGAGTCAAAATGTCTGCCGAAGAACTGGAGATGGACGTACATGGTATAGAAGTATATGCACATATAAAAGCCATTCCAGAAGCAGGTTGTCCCAGCGATGACGCCATATGGCACATCAAAGCTATTCATCCGGAAGGCAGCATGATCGATGTCAAAGCATTGGACCAGGATGGAAACATTTATGATGTCAAAGCGATCCAGGAATTCAGCCAACGGCATCTCATGGATATCAAAGCCTTTGTTGGAGAGCAACGATTACCGGTGAAAATGCTTTTGAGTAATGACGAATATATTCCGGTCAAGGCGATAGGTGAAGATGGAACTATCTATGACATCAAAGCCCTTACTCCCGATGGTGATCGATATGATGTCAAAGGTGTCCAAAGTTCCGGCAATATCATACACCTGAAAGCGATTAACGAACAGGGTGAATATTATGGTGTTAAAGCGATTTCTCAGGAAGGAAAACTCAATGATGTAAAAGGTGTCAAGATGACTAGCAAAGACCTTGAGCAAACGGTGAATGGTGTGCAAGTCCATGCACATATTAAAGCCATGCCTCAAGCTAATTGAAACGTGGTCATAGTGCTGTGATGTGATCTCAAAGAACCATAGTATTTGTGATATCAATGTCAGGGTTATGAGAATCTGGCGTCTTGTCCAGGTGAACCAATCGGCTTTAACCTTCGGTGAACCGTGAGACACCTATATATGGGATTTTACCCCCATTCAAACTCGAACTAGCCTTTTGAACTCACGGGGTTAAAAACCCGGAAGGAAGGAGTTATACGCTCCAATCCACCCTGGGGGCTAAAGTCGCCAGAGTTAAAACTTGTTGCAAACTGTAAGTTTGATTTCCATCTGTATACAGGGAAAGTTAGGGTCTTCTTCAGTTGACCTCCGTGTTACTCTGCGTTTTCTCCGTGTTCCTCTGCGGTGAATGAAAAAGTAATCTTACGTATGATCCTGTCCAGGTGAACCGAACGGCCTTAGAAAACCTAATTCAATTAACTTGGATAGATTTCTTATCAATTAATCAGATATTAGAATATGAAAAAATCTCTTCTGGCTATTCTGATTGCTGCAATTTTATTTGTTGGATATCTCCTTTACAACGCCTTTAGTTATAGTTCCACACAGCTTCAGGTGGAGCCGGTTGAAAAAACGCCAATACCAGATGGAGCGATAGAAAGATTTACAGAATCCATTTCAATAAAGACCATCTCCTACCAGGAAGAAGAACACTTTGATTCTATTCAATTCCAGCTTTTTAATGATTTTCTCCATAGAAGCTATCCACAAGTTCATGAACAATGCGAACACAACATCTTCAATGGATATAGTCATTTATTCAGGTGGGATGGTCAGGACGCTAACCTGCAACCGATCATCCTCATGGCCCATCATGATGTCGTTCCCATTGCCTCCCTTCCCCTGTGGACGGTACATCCTTTTGAAGAAGGCGTAAAGAATGATACCATATATGGCAGAGGAGCCATGGATGATAAGTGCAGCATGATCAGTATTCTGGAAGCTGTCGAACAAATGATGAATGAGGGATACACGCCCAAAAGAACAATCTATCTCGCATTTGGTCATGATGAGGAGCTCTTCGGCCCTCGCGGAGCGCTTGAAATCGCTCGCTATTTGGAAGAAAAAGGTGTCAAAGCAGCTATGGTATTGGATGAAGGTCTTGCACGAACCGAAAGAATGATACCCAATCTGGATAAGGAAACTGCACTGATAGGTATCGCTGAAAAAGGAGGTGTATCGCTGGAAATGATCGTCAATATGGCAGGAGGGCATTCCTCCATGCCTGCGCCAGAGACGTCTATCGATGTGCTTTCTGCAGCTGTGAGTAAGGTGAAAAAGAATCCACTCGAAGCATCAATTACACCAGCATTACATGGATTTCTGGATAAGTTGGGCCCAGAAATGGATTTCAAATCAAAGCTGGCATTTTCCAATAGATCCATCTTCAAATCCATGATCCTCGGTACCCTTGGAAGTAGCAATTCCACCAATGCCCTGATCAGGACAACAACTTCACCAACCATATTTAATGCAGGAATAAAAGAAAACGTCATCCCTACCTCTTCTCGTGCTGTCATCAATTTCAGGATATTACCCGGAGAAACACCAGACGATGTCTTAGCGCATGTGATTAAAGTAGTCGATGATCCACGTGTCGATATAAAGGTGATCGGTGCAGGCAGAAATCCTTCTCCCGTCTCTCCTATTGACAATAAGGCTTATGAAACTTTGGAACGATCAATCAAAGAAATATTTCCCAATATTCTGACCTCACCCAACCTGGTAGTAGGAGGAACAGATTCAAGACATTTTTCCAGCATCAGTCCCAATATCTATCGATTTGTACCCTTTCGTATTACACCCGAAAATCAAGCTTGTTTCCATGGTATAGATGAACGTGTACCTGTTGAAGAATTTGAAGATGCTATAAGATTCTATAGAAGGCTAATCATCAATTCCAATGAATTGGACTTGAATTAACGGGTAAGAAAATACTGTTATCACAGCTCGGGTTAAGTATGTCAACCTCATCCTTATAAATCTAGCTCTAGCATTGGGTTAGGTTATATGCCCTATTTTTAACCCGATTCATATATCCAAGTTACCACAGATCAATACCATGAGTTTTATAAAATCCATTAAAAAAGCAATCTCAAGACTAATGCCTTCTCCTATCAACATCGATTTTAAAAAAGGTGGGGTACGCAAAGTGAAAAATGTAGCCCCATATCCTAAAGAAGTGTTTTGGGACAATTCGGTCACGGTGCACAAAACTGATAAAGGCATAGAATATGTGCGAACACCTGAAGCGCGATTCGAAAATTTGTCTGGTTTCGATTTCGAACCGCATTATGTCGACATCGATGGGCTCAGAATGCACTACCTGGATGAAGGTCCCAGTGATGGTCAGTTGATTCTCATGCTGCATGGTCAGCCCGTCTGGTGTTTTCTGTATCGAATCATGATCAAAGACCTGGTAGCAAAAGGGTATCGGTGTATCGCTCCAGACATGATTGGAATGGGCAAGTCCGACAAACCGTTAAAGGAAGCATACCATACCTATGATCGGCACTGTGACAACACGTTGAAGTTTATAAAAGCATTAGGCCTAACAGATATCACGTGTTTTATTCAGGATTGGGGAAGTGTAATAGGTACTCGACTGGTAGGCGAAAACCCGGATCTATTTGCGAGGGTCGTATTAGCGAATGGTGATTTGCCATTGCTAACCGAAGAGACTAATCCCTTCTACATTCCTGATCCGGTTGTGGTAAACCCCGGAATAAAATCATTTAAAGACATCATCAAATACTGGCTCAAAGGTATTCCGGATTCATTTCAGGCATGGATCCTTTATTGCTTACAGCATACCCAAAATTTTATCGGAGCCATCATGCAGCAAGCTACTGTCAAGATATTGACCAAGGAAGAAATCGCAGCATACGAAGCACCGTTCCCTTCTTTTATTTATATGGCTGGGCCCAGAACTCTCCCATCCATGAATGCAGGCCTTGTAGGTCAGCAACTTGGAGCCTGGGAGGGATTGAAAAAATTTGAAAAGCCTTTTATCTCATTTATCGGATTGAAAGATACTTTATTGGGTCGACCTCGTATTCAGGAAAAATGGATCAAGGCCGTTCCCGGTGCCAAAGGTCAGGCCCATGAACAATTTGAAAATGCCAATCACTTTATCCAGGAAGACATAGGTGAAATCATGGCAGATCGGACGGATAAGTTTATTCAGCGGAATCCTTTGTGAAGTGGAAGATTATTGAATAGTTGAATTGTTGAATTTAGGTCCCTTCATCAGTAGATTGCTGAATTATTATAACTGAGTATTAAAAACCAAAATTTCAAAACTTGACTCTTGATCTTGACTCTTGACTCTTGACTCTTGACTCTTGACTCTTGAACTTGAACTTGAACTTGATTATTCCCTAGAGCCTGGAGCCTCACAAACCTCCTCGGTCTATTCGTAATTCTGATCCTTATCGGCCGGGTTATTATCACTTTCTATAAGGCGTTCGGATGTGAGGTCTCCATTCTACCATCTTAGTTTTGAAGGCTCTTAATATTTCTTCATAATTTACAATGGTGTGAAATCATCCAAAACGATCTACCCTTACATTTACAATGAAAAATAAATATAGAATCTTGAGAAGCAATGCGCAGGCTATCATGTATATCATCCTGATTATCGGATTTAGCCCAGCCCTTTCTGCGCAAGATAGCCTCCAACAGATACTCAAAACTAATATTCCGGATAGTACCAGAATTGATGTTCTGGATAACCTCTTCCAGGTCTACATTTCCAAGGATCTCGATTCATCAATTTACTATGCAGAGGAAGCGATTAGGTTATCGCGATCTACTAAGGATGAAACTCGACTAGGCTATATGCTTAAGAATATGGGCATTGCCTATTACTATAAAGGTGATTTTGTTCGTGTTTTGGATTATTGGATGGAATCGTTATCAACATTCCAAAAAATTGGACATCTGAAGGGAGAGAGCAATCTTCTCGGAAATATTGGTGCGGTTTACAACTCAACAGGTGATTATCCAAAGGCTATAGATTACCATCTTCGATGTCTTAGAATTGCAGAGTTGAACAATGATGATTTCAGACGCGCAACAGCACTACAAAACATAGGTGCCGTCTATTCCAATATGGAAGAATATGAAGAATCTGCTAAATACTATAACCAGGCCATGGAACTCTGTGCGTCAATTGACTATGAAAAATGCATAGGCATTGTGACGATGAATTTGAGTGAGGTCTATCGTAGTCAGAATGACATAGACAAAGCCGAAGAAAGCATCAAGAAATCCAAAGAAATATTTACCAAACTCGGTGATCCAAGCTTGCCCGAAGCCATGATTGCATCTGCTCATTTAGATGTGAAACTTGAAAAGTTTGATCAAGCCATACTAGAAGCAAAAAGTGCATATGAACTCGCTAAAGGAAATGACAGTAAAGTTTTCATGCAAAGGGCATTGGTCACTTTAGGACAAGGATATAACGGAATACAAGAATATCAGGAAGCCAAAAGCACATTTCAGGAAGCTACCCAATTAGGGGAAAATGTTGGGGTCAACCTTGATCTTCAACAAGCATATGAAGGACTTAGAGATGCCTATGCGGGATTATATAGATATGAAGAAGTAGTCAAAGTACAAGATAGACTGCTGGACATCAATAAAGAGGTTTACGACAATGACAAGAATAAGAACATTTCCAACTTACAACTGTCCTTTAACCTCGAAAAAAAAGAATCTGAAATTTCGCTATTGAATGCTGAAGTATCAAGAGCCAATCTGCAACGCAACCTCTTTCTGGCAACCGCTGGATTTCTTCTTCTCTTAGCTGGAGGAGCCATATACCAGTACATTTTCGTCCGGCGAACCAATAAGATTATAACTGAAGAGCGAAATAAAGCAGATAGATTACTCCTTAATATTCTTCCAGAAGAAACAGCAAAGGAATTAAAGTTAAAAGGTTCTGTGCTCCCGAAGAAGTATGACTACGCCACAGTGCTTTTTACAGATTTTGTAGGATTCACCAGTGAGGCAGCTAATTTGGATCCGGAAGATCTGGTTCATAGTGTTGATTACTATTTCAGGCATTTTGACCAAATCATTGAACGAAACAATCTTGAAAAGATTAAGACGATCGGGGATGCCTATATGTGCGTTGGTGGACTTCCGGAAGAGAACAGCACGAATGCTATTGACGCCATTAAGGCCGCACAAGAGATGCTTGAATTTGTAAATGAAACAGGAAATAATCCGCCCGAAGGAATAAAACCTTTCAAAATCCGAATAGGAATAAATAGCGGACCATTAGTGGCAGGTGTAGTCGGTACGCGTAAGTTTCAATTTGATATCTGGGGAGACACGGTAAACGTAGCATCCAGAATGGAAACCAACTGTGAACCTAATCAGATCAATGTATCCGAAAATGTTTTTGATATTTTAAAAGATAATGTACCCTTCATATTCAGGGGCGAGATAGATGTCAAAAATAGAGGTTTGATGAAGATGTATTATCTCGATGATGTACAAGTCAATTGACTGTAGTTTTTAGAGCAAAACTTTGAAAGTAACGGTATGGCGATCCAGTTTGCCAATGAAGGCTATCTGTATTTGATAAATTAAATCGTACCATGTCACCACATTTAGAAGCCTGGAAATCAGATGGTCAATACATCAGTTATGGACCATTCGAACATCAATTATTTGTCAAGCAATTAGGATCATCAGAAGCTCCTGCTGACAAAACATTGTTATTGATCCATGGGTTTCCGGAATCATCTTACTCCTACCATGCTGTGGTGGATGGTCTGTTACAAGTATTTGACCGGATCATTCTTTTTGATATGCTAGGTTACGGTTTCAGTGACAAACCGACTGAAGGTTATACCTATTCCCTTTTTGAACAAGCGGATACAGTCCTGGAAGTCTGGAAGCATTTTGGTGTAAAAGGCGGACATATGCTGTCCCATGATATGGGCGATAGTGTAGCTACTGAGATCGTCGCAAGACATGAAAATGACATATTACCGATTTGGTTTTCTGACGGACTGCAAAGTTTGACTTTTACGAATGGGTCTATGGTCTTGGAATTGGCAGACCTAAGAATTACACAAAAATTATTACTATCCAGGTATGGGCATTTGATGAAAAATCTATTGTCTTTTAAGTTATTTGATCAGCAGGTTCGAAGCGCACATGGTAATTTAAACTTGTCATCAGAGGAAATTCAATCGCTTTGGGATTTGAATCAATTGAATGACGGTCATAAAA
>JAHHJQ010000366.1 GCA_018680005.1 Bacteroidia bacterium
GCAGCCTTGTACCGATCCTTGTTATCAGAAAACCATTCCCGATTATTGTTGGCGGCGAGATCCTTGAGAAATTGTAAAGTGGCCGGTAGTATCAAAGAGGTCATGTGTTTGAATTTTTGTTAATCAAAAATAATTAACTCAAATAAACAGGCAGTCTTCTTTGTTTTAGAATTATGTTCTAAGGCAAGACCGCAACACATAATATTTTTCTTAAATTCAAAAAAATTCTGAAATAATTTATTAGGCATAGTGCCAATCCAAGAAATAACGCACCAAGGATTGACATATCAAGGTTAATATTTGTAAATTTCGTAAGCTTTTTTGGAGCTAGTCGTGTAAAACTGTCCTGATTTTTATCAGATAAAGATAGTTTTAGACGTCGATTGATATGGTAAGGGAAATGATCCGAAAGGATGGTTTCCCTTTTCCTTTTATCAGGTTTTAGTTATTCAATTGCAATATGGAATATTCAGCAAATAAAGTTTGGAAGAAAGAACAGATCGAACAAGTAGCCTACCAATTTGATCAGTGTACCCTTCCAGAAAAGGAATGGACACATCAAGCCCATTTGATCGTAAGTGCCTGGAATCTGTATAAGCTGGAGTATAATCAAGCAGTTCTAAAGTTAAAACTTGGAATAGCCAGGTACAACGAATCTCTTGGAAATCAGAATACTATCGAACACGGATATCATGAGACGTTGACCTTGTTTTGGACCTGGGCGATAGCTGGTTATCTGGACAGGATGTGTGAACAAAATCCTTATCAATATATCAATGATTTAATCAGAAGCCCGTTTGGTGACAAATATTTACCATTTTTTTTCTATTCTGAAGATCTCCTGTTTTCAGCAAAAGCCCGGGTCATGTGGGTAGAACCGGATATGCATGACTTAAATCATGAAGCAATCTTAGAAGATTACCCAGAAAGTATATGGAGAAGTAAT
The DNA here is from genome assembly GCA_018680005.1 of Bacteroidia bacterium. Classification (GTDB taxonomy): domain Bacteria; phylum Bacteroidota; class Bacteroidia; order Chitinophagales; family Saprospiraceae; genus HDS-20. The sequence continues at coordinate 947 of JAHHJQ010000366.1, forward strand.
TATGTCAATCAGTAGAAATTACTATGATTTGACTTGAAATGGCATTCCTTATCATTGATTATTAAAATCTTTCATTTGGTCGGATTCCGGATGTGTTAGGTTGTATCTTTGCGCGATCGATTTCATCAATCAATATTATCAGAATGCAATTTACACTTACTGAAGAACAACTTGCAGTAAAGGAAGCTGCCAGAGACTTTGCTCAAAATGAACTAAAACCTGGAGTCATAGAGCGAGACAACTCCATGACATACCCGTCTGAACAAGTGAAAATGATGGGAGAATTGGGCTTTCTGGGAATGATGGTTCCTCCGGAATATGAAGGAGGAGGAATGGATACGATTTCATATGTTCTTGCAATGGAAGAGATATCGAAGATTGACAACTCTTGTTCTGTAATAATGTCCGTTAATAATTCCCTGGTCACCTGGGGTCTAGAGAAATATGGAACCGAAGAACAAAAAAGTAAATATTTACCCCGATTGGCAACTGGTGAGCAAATAGGATGCTTTTGTTTATCAGAACCTGAAGCTGGTAGCGATGCAACATCTCAAAGAACTACAGCTGAGGATAAAGGAGACCATTATTTGGTCAATGGCACCAAGAACTGGATAACCAATGGTGGTAAAGCAAGTGTGCACCTTGTCATGGCGCAAACGAACCCGGAGTTAAAACATAAAGGTATCAACTGTCTCATTATTGAGTCGGATCAGGCAGGTGTCAGCATAGGTGCAAAGGAAGACAAACTTGGGATTCGATCATCCGATACTCACTCCATCATGTATAGTGATGTCAAAGTGGATAAGTCCCAAAGGATCGGTGAAGAGGGGTTTGGCTTCAAATTCGCGATGAGGACATTAGATGGTGGCCGAATCGGAATTGCTGCTCAAGCTCTGGGAATTGCTGCTGGAGCATATGAACTTGCTGTTAAGTATAGCAAAGAGAGAGAAGCCTTTGGTCGAACGATAATTGGACATCAGGCTGTTGCATTCAAATTAGCAGAAATGGCAACAGAAATAGAGGCTGCACGGTTATTAGTATATCGGGCTGCGTGGTTGAAAGACAAAGGAAGGGATTATGCAATGGCCGCAGCGATGGCCAAATACTATGCATCCGAAGTGGCTATGAAGCATACAATCGAGGCAGTCCAGGTTCATGGCGGGTATGGATTTGTCAAAGAATATCATGTGGAAAGGCTGATGAGAGACGCAAAGATTACCCAGATCTATGAAGGCACAAGCGAAATTCAAAAATTAGTAATTGCAAGGCAAATCCAGAAGGGAAAACTGGAAGAGCCACTCACTGAATAATGAAATTATCTCTCAATTTAGGTACTTATTTTGGGATCCCCGTGAATGTACACTGGTCCTTTAGTCTATTGCTCGTCTACGTGATTTTTCAATCATTAGCTGCAGGAGCAGGGTGGCAGTCTACGGTATTATATGTGGTCCTGGTTTTATTGATTTTTGTCTGTGTAGTTCTTCATGAATATGGTCATGCCCTTGCTGCCAGGAGATATGGTGTAGAAACGAAGGATATCACATTGCTCCCTATAGGCGGAATAGCAAGACTGGAAAGGCTTCCGGATTTACCTAAACAAGAATTAATAGTGGCGATAGCCGGGCCGTTAGTCAACATCATCATAGCTGTAGTCTTAATGGGATTTCTGCTGATCATGCCAAATCTGGGGATCCCTAGTATGGATGCCCTTGGTGAATTGAAGCTTTCACTTTCCAACTTGCCCATCATTTTGGTTGGGTTCAATCTGATCATGGTAGCATTTAATCTAATTCCGGCATTTCCAATGGATGGCGGACGGATACTGAGATCTTTATTGGCCATGAAGTTTACCAAGACGGTTGCCACTAAGTGGGCAGCGCACATTGGTCAATTCATATCTGTTCTTTTTGTTATTTATGGATTATATCAGGGAGACTATATTCTAGCATTTATAGGTGTATTCATATTTATGTCTGCCTCACGAGAGCACAAGATCGTTGCTCACAATGCATATATGAATGAAACAGACTTAAGCTCTATAATGCGTAATGAATTTACCATTCTTAATCCGAATGATAATATTCCATTTGCCCGTAACAGAATTGCAGGACTTCGAGAGAATTTCTTTGTTGTCGTAGATGAAAATGATAAAATCGTTGGGTATGTGTCAAAAGGTGCAATTGAGAATGCGGAAAGCGATCAATCTGTATCAAATATAATTAGCTACTTACCTACAGCGCTTAGAGAGCACATGTCGCTTGCTGAAGTTTCGAGCATTTTTCAAATCTATCGGGTACCTATCTTGCCTGTGTTTCGAGAAGACAAGATCATTGGAGTAGTGGAGCTGGCTTAGTTACCATTTTTACCTTCGATGGGATCTAGAAATTCTTGCTCACTTTCCTCAAATTGAAGGTTCTTGTCCTCAGTTTCGATCGGTGATGTGTTTATATTTAGTTCGGGTTGTGATGGAAACGACTTTTGCAGTTGAAGTCTGATTTTCTCCTTTAGATATTCACTCTTCACAAAGTCGGATTTGACCTGACGCTTTGCTGTCCTATAAGATGGATTCTCAATGGTGCCATCTATGGAAAAATAGAGATTAAAGAACCCCCTTTTTCTTGCCGGAATTGGGCTGAGCCTAGAGTTGTATTTTTTTAACTTGTTAGTTAGTACCTGACCTGCATTGACCTTGATATTATAGTCGATAACATTGTCAAAGGAGTGTTCTCCACTTAATGTAAGATTAGCTGCATTGGATTGAATAAACATTGCAGGAATATAAATGACCCGATTATCAATCTCAAAGTAGTTATCCAGGCTTCCAAATTTTATGTGTCTCAGGTCTTCAGATTTAATGTATTTGGAGAAATTATCCATCATTTCAAAGTTGATAAGTTCTCCATCTGTAATTTTTGCGCTTCCAACTACTTTTAACCCTTTCTGATTAAAGTTGCCTTCGGAATCCCAGTCAGCATCAATTAACAACCGGGCATTCAGATTACCTTCCAGATGTTTGGATTGAAGTGTTTGTTGTCCAAAATTATGGCTCTGCTTAAAGAAGGTTTGCACATCAATATTCTTGCAGACTAATTTAGACTGGAGTCTGTTACCTTGTTCTAACCCGGTTAAGATCCCTTCAAGATCAAAAACACCTTGCATTCCCTTACTCGTGCCTTTAATTCCAATATTGTTATTGATAAATGAAAGATGACCTTTGAAGTCCGAACCTTCGATGTCATGATGTTCAAAGTTGTCAATGGTGATATCAATATCACCGTTCATAAAGGATAAATAGGATGATGTGGATGACGAAACAACTTTTTGTGTAGCTGCTTTTGTAACATTTCTATATCCATTAAAAATATCTAAGATCTCTGCAACATCGCAGGTGTGACTATGTACATCAAGATCAAATTGAAGATCCGGTTTTTGAAATTCTGCAAACAAGAAAGGAACCAGTCTTTTTAGATAACCATTCAAGACAAATGCCGAATTTGGAGTCCGGAGCTCTAATCCCTGCAGTTCAAAATAATCTTCCTTTCCAGCTAATCTTCCATCTCTAATCAATATTGTTTGATCATTTATTTCAAATGAAATTTTGTCAAGCGCTACATCCACCTTTGATAATGTATTGGATTGATGCAAAGGAGTAGCGAGATGTTCAAGTTTTCCATTAATCACCAATTCATTGAAATCAATATTTCCATTTGTATTGTTAGAGGGAACATTGAAAATTTCCAGAAGCGTTGTAATTGGCATTTTACCCTTTGCATCTAGTTTGATATAAGGTGTCTTGAAATTATCATAGGCAAAATTTCCAGTTATACGCTCGCCATCCATAGTTCCCTTAAATGCATTGATCTGGACCTGAGCATCAGATAATCCTTTTTTTGAACTGTCTATATATTTAGCCGCAAAAGAGACATTTTTTAAAGGAACATCTATTTGAGGCACGACAATTCTACCACGCGAATAACTAAGATCTGCCTGAAGAGCTGGATTAGAGTATTTAGCCTGCTTTCCTTTATAGAAAACTGTTAGATTAAAGTTTCCCGAACTTGTAATCTTTTTAAACGATTCAACCTGATCTTTTGGTAGAAGTCCAAATATCGCCTCAAGACTACCATTAGTATTGGTCAAAACAAGATCATACAATTGATGATCGCCATTAAAATCAATGCTGCCGTCAGCATGAAAAACAAGTCCATCAACGCCTACTTCACCATTTTTGAAATTCAGGATTTGCTCAGATGTGTTGTAAGCAATTCCACTATTAATGGAAAGCTTTTTCCCAATCAAATAGGCGTTTTTATTGACATTTACTTTTTCCGAATGTAAAATACCAAGTGCATCAAATTCAATAATATCATCAAAATTCAGTGATAGTAGTAGATCGTCGGCTATCATGACAGCATGAGATTTATTAGGTCTGTCGACATAATTAATTTCGATATTCTTGATTTTGGCTTCATTTATAGATAGGGTGGATGGGTTGGATCCCTTTGCACTTTTATGCCATATGTCATAATTTCTTTGGCCCTTGCTGTCAACTATGATATTCAGAGCGCCATCCTCGATATCTACGGACAGAAACTCGATTTCAGATCTTAATAATGAAAAGAGATTTAAATTGATTTTAGCTTTCTTCGCAGTCAGTAATGAATCTCCAGCAAGATCCATGAGTGAAATATTTTGGAATCGGATCGCGGCATTTGGGAAACTACGAACCAGAGAAAGATCAAATGTTTCAAAGTCAAACTTAGTCTTCAAAGAAGCATTCAATGAATCCTGAACACTCTTTCCGATTTTATCTTCAAAGATTTCGGCAGATGCAAATAGTCCAATTACTAGTACAAGTAAGACAATGGCTATAGTTGTAAGGGCTTTTTTCAAAGTGGATGGTGGTAGGTTATTGACTGAGATCGATTTCAGAACGACATTAAAACTATTAATATTTTCACAGAAAGACTTGTATCGTATATTGGGTAAGTATATCTTTGCGGCCGCTAATTCACATTAAACCATGGGCGATTAACTCAGTTGGTTTAGAGTGCCACCCTTACAAGGTGGAAGTCGTAGGTTCGAGTCCTACATTGCCCACTTATCCGGAGCATCCTATTCTCAGTAGGATGCTCTTCTTTTTTGATGAGCGTCGAATTCGGAACAAGTTTTATAAACTCCTGTAGTGTTTTAACGTTCAAACATCAATGAAAAGATCAGAGGGTTTAGGTACAGAACCCATCGACAAACTTCTCGCCCAACAAGCTATTCCTGCTGGAATAGGAATTCTCATTCTCTCTATATATGGCATTGTGGATACCATTTTTGTTGGAAGATGGATAGGAACGATGGCTATAGGAGCCATTACTGTTGTAGTACCTATTAGCTTTTTGCTAGCATCTATAGGTATGGCAATCGGGGTAGGTGGAGCATCGATTATTTCGAGAGCCTTGGGTGCAGGAGATGTCAAAAGGGCAAGTCAGGCATTTGGCAACCAGGTGATATTGACACTGATCTTCTCCAGTTTGTTCCTTGTATTGGGCTTGATCTTTATGGAACCTATCCTTGAGATTTTTGGAGGAAAGGGAGAAATCCTTCCGCTGGCAAAGCAATATTTTCTGATCGTTTTGTTGGGTACACCTTTTCTAAGTGTGGCGATGATGAGTAATAATGTCATAAGAGCATTAGGAGCACCAAAATATGCGATGGTTGTTATGATAGTACCTGCTGTTGCAAACTTGATTCTTGACCCAATCTTTATTGCTTGGTTTGAATGGGGAATTCAAGGTGCAGCCTGGGCAACTACACTTGCCTATATATTTAGTGCAATTTATGCTGTCTTATTCTTTCGAAAGGAGCACGAAATAAAACTCACATCTAGTGACTATGTGCCTAATCTGGAAATAACAAAGGAAATATTTAGCATTGGCGGTGTTACGCTAGCCAGACAGGGTTCAGTGAGCCTTATGTCCATAGTACTGAACAACGGATTATTTGCTTATGGAGGAGAATTAGGGATTGCTACATTTGGCATCATAAGAAACCTATCCATGTTTGCAAATTTTCCTGTCCTTGGGGTGACACAGGGCTTTTTACCGATAGCGGGCTACAATTATGGATCTAAGCATTATATAAGGGTCAAAGAAACTATCAAAAAAGCAATACTATACGGAACAGGATTAGCTTCGATAATTTTTCTTGTCATCATGATGACGGCCTATTCAATTCCAAGAATCTTTACGGAAGATGTAGCTCTTGTTGAAGCATCCGGACCCGCTATCCAACTGGTCTTTCTTGCTACTCCGTTGTTGACCATTCAATTAATAGGTTCGGCCTATTATCAAGCCATTGGCCGTGCCCTGCCTGCATTGTTTCTTTCGCTATTGAAGCAAGGAATATTTCTAATACCTTTGATATTGTTGCTGCCACTTTCATTTGGCATGTGGGGTATATGGATGGCATTTCCTATTGCCGATATGTTAACTGCAATAGTCAACTATATCTTCCTAAAGAAAGCAACAAAAGAATTGGCTATTCAGAAAGTTCAAACTGAATTCACATGAAAACGGAAAGCAAATTTTCATTTAAGAATAGACTGGCCAGTTTCAGATATGCTTTTCAAGGAATCAGGACACTCGTAATTGGAGAGCACAACATGTGGATCCACCTGACATTGGCATTTTTAGCTGTGGTTGCCGGATTTTATCTCAGGATATCAGTAATTGAATGGTCTTTGATCATTATATGTATCGGAGTAGTTCTTTCAGCAGAAGGTTTCAATACTTGCATCGAATACCTTTGCGATAAGATCACTATAACCGAAGATCCTTTGATTAAGAAAATCAAAGATATCAGTGCGGCAGCAGTCCTGATTTCGAGTATTATGGCTGCGATAGTAGGTATATTGATCTTTGGTCCTAAGTTTCTTGAATTATAAGTAACGAGTGTCCTCAGAATTGTTCGCGAGGCAATCATTCTTTTCTTTCTATCTTGATCTCTTCTATGAAATGCTTATCCCCTTTCGTTGTGATAAACATGTAGACACGATAGTCGCCATCGTTTGTAGTCAGATTGCCTATTGTGTACACGGAGTCTTTACCTTTAGATTTACCCTCGTGAACAATACTATAATCTTTGACCTGTCTTCCTTTGAAAAAGGATAAGACCTTTTGGGTTGCAACGTTTTTTGGATAGAATCCCTGATCCTGAAGAATGGTAACATCAACTGTACTGGAATAGTATTGATTAATCTTCTCAACCTGACCGGATTTAAGAGCAGCGCTGATAGATTCTATTACAGAAGCATCAAATCCCCCAATATGTGTGAACAGCAGCGAAATAATCATTAAAGCATTCATAACAGGTTAATTTAAATTACAAAACCTTTTTAATGCATAGTTATATTTTGAACGGTCAGTACTTCCTTAAAGTCACGCTTCAGCCGAGCTGAAAAGACTTGTATTCGTCTAAGTTTTGTTTCCAATTCGTCACAATTGTCTCTAAATGAGCTATTAATGAATAATTGTGTCGATGTTTTCAATGCGATAGTAACGACTTAAATATCTGTTAAATTGCGTAAAGTTTATTGTTCACCGTTGATTTTTAACCGTGACCGTTTTGGTTTGTTACTCCTATAGGATTCGTACTATTGATCAAGATTTCCCTTTCAATATATATAAAAATGATTTTTTGAAGTGAAAGGCAATTGTACATTTATTCTATGAAGAATCGAAAATGCATGTTACTCATCCTGGATGGATGGGGAATAGGGAAAATACCTGATGCCGACGCTATAAGACAAGCCGACACACCAATCATGGATAAGCTGATCGAGAATTATCCATCGAGCACATTAGTCACCTATGGTGGAAATGTTGGTCTCCCCGAAGGGCAGATGGGTAATAGTGAAGTTGGTCATCTGAATATTGGTGCCGGGAGAGTTGTGTTTCAGGAATTAGCCAGGATCAATAATGCCATTGCCGATAATAGTATTGCTGAGATTGCCCACCTTACAGAGGCCATAGAATTGGCTAAATCAAAGAAAAAACCCATCCACTTGATGGGTTTGCTTTCAGATGGAGGAGTACATAGTCATATTGATCATTTACTAGGACTTTTGGATATACTGGATAGGGCAGAGGTTCCCGAAGTATACATCCATTGCTTTTTAGATGGCAGGGATACAAGTCCCACGGGAGGAATAGCGTATGTCAGCCAATTGCTTAATCATTTAAAACGGACACGAGGAAATATCGCTACTATTATCGGGAGGTACTATGCTATGGACAGAGATAAGCGCTGGGAACGAACCCGATTGGCTTTTGATCTATTGGTTAAATCTGAAGCAAAATTCTATACCACCGATCCCGAAAAAGT
>JAHHJQ010000383.1 GCA_018680005.1 Bacteroidia bacterium
GTTTACGATAGCCTACCCTACGGGTGAATTTGGAGCCATGGGGCTGGAAGGTGCAGTCAAATTAGGTTTTCGCAAAGAATTGGAAAGTGTCAAGAATCCTGCTGACAAAGATGCGCTTTATGAAAAATTACTTCATGAGGCTTACCAGCATGGAAAGGCGATCAATGTAGCATCAGTACTAGAGATAGATGAAGTCATTGATCCAATTGAAAGCCGAAAATGGATTATGACCGTGTTGGATACGTATCAACGACCGACCAGAAAGGGACGTAAAAGAATGATCGATACCTGGTAGTAAAATCAGGAAGCATTATTGTTAGTCCGAAAATATATACGTACCTTTGTTGATATACGTACGTTCATATGTCCTACGCTGATAAAAAAATTACCGTAACAAAACTAAGGGCCAATCTCTACAAGTTACTTGATGAAGTAATTGAGACAGGTATTCCAATTGAAATCAACAGAAAGGGCAAGACAATACTTATTTCTCTGGAGGAAAAACCTTCTATTTTCAATAGGTTAGATAAAAGGAATCTTACCCCGGATAATATGAGTGAAGATGACCTTATCTATCATGGTTATGGGATTCCTGAAGATGACAAGACCTATTATATCAATCCCAAAGATTCAGATTCCTTAGCTGCAGACGATGGAAAGTAGATTGTTTCTAGACACTCATTGTATAATCTGGTTAGCTGAAGGAAAATCTGAAATGTTTTCTCCTCTTGGAGTTGACCTGCTCAATAAGCATCTGTTGTGTATTTCTCCAATTGTAAGGTTGGAGCTTCACTTTCTGTATGACAAAAATCGATTTTTTGAACAACCGGATATCACTATTAATAGTCTTGCCGAAAAGATCAATTTGAAAGTAGATCAATTAGGATTTTCACAAGTTATTGGAGAAGCATCCCAAATAAAATGGACTAGAGACGTATTTGATCTTTTTATAACAGCACAGAGTCAATTTCACAATTCCCCTCTATTGACAAAGGATCGAAACATACGCGCTAATTATCAAAAAGCGATCTGGTAAGGAATCATCGATGCCCCAACTCTATAGCCTCGAGATCTTTTACCCTTCCTTCAACTATTGAAAAACGCACCATTGTCCGTACACGATGAAACCCGGATTTGCCAGCAGCCCCTGGATTGATATGGAGACATTGATGTTTTTCGTCAAACATGACTTTTAGTATATGCGAATGCCCACATATAAAAAGACCAGGTGGATTTGATTTCATAATTGATCGGACACGTTGGTTATATCGTCCCGGATAACCACCGATATGGGTCATCCAGACATCCATACCTTCACACTCCCATCTGAGGTCCCTTGGGTAGTCGAGCCGGATATCCTGTCCATCTATATTTCCATACACACATCTGAATGGTTTGAAGACTTTGAGTTCCTCAGCTACACTCAGTTTTCCGACATCACCAGCATGCCATATTTCATCCACCTCTGCAAAGAGTTCAAATACCTGAGGATCAAGATAACTGTGGGTATCAGAAAGCAGTCCTATGCGCATACATTGAATTTATTGGAATGCACAGTTTTGATCCTTAAGAAATAGTATCTGTGCAATTTTTAGGATTCATTATTCGGCCGAAAATAGTTTCTTTTGCCAGATTTAAAAAAGTAATAACTTGCGGCATCTTAGAAAACACCTTTCTGCCTCAGGGTAAGAGAGGTTTTTTTGTATCAAGAAAATTCATTTATCAATCTATATCTGTAATGGCTGAAACTATAAAAAACACAATGCTTTCGGATCGAATTCTTAATATGACCGAATCCGCTACGCTCAAAATGACTCAACTGGCGAGAGATCTGCGAGCACAAGGCAATGATGTCATATCGTTGAGTATCGGTGAACCGGATTTCGACACACCACAACATATCAAAGATGCAGCCATTAAAGCGTTGAATGACGGCTGGACCAAATACACACCTGTACCGGGTTTGCCTGTGTTGAGAGAAGCCATCTCACAAAAATTTGAAAGAGAAAATGGGTTGGAGTATGCGCCTTCACAAATCGTTGTTTCGAATGGAGCCAAACAGTCGATTTCGAATATTGCCCAGGCAATGCTCAATCCTGGTGACGAGGTGATCATTTTCACGCCGTACTGGGTCTCATATTCTGATATTGTCAAACTTGCAGGTGGTGTCGTTATACCTGTTCAAGCCGGGATTGAACAAGATTTCAAGGTTACTCCGGATCAGGTTCAAAACGCTATAACGGATAAAACAAAGCTCGTTCTCTTTTCCTCCCCTTGCAATCCGACAGGAAGTGTATATACCAAAGAAGAATTGAATGGCATCGCTGCCGTACTTGCTCCCCATGAACACATTTATATCATTTCTGATGAAATCTATGAACACATCAATTTCACGGATGCACATTGTAGTATAGGGGCATTCCCTTCTGTTAAAGACAGAACCATTACCGTCAACGGATTCTCCAAAGGATTCGCGATGACGGGATGGAGATTAGGCTATATGGGGGCTCCTCCGGCAATCGCAAAAGCATGTGCAAAACATCAGGGACAGGTAACTTCCGGGGCCACGGCATTTGGTCAGGTAGCGGGCGCATATGCCCTAAAAAGCGATCTCGGACCTACCGAGGCCATGAAGGCAGCATTTGAAAAAAGGAAACATGTCGTCATTGAACTGCTGCAGCAAATTCCAGGTTTCAAAGTCAACAATCCTAAAGGGGCTTTCTATATATTTCCGGATATCAGCAATTATTTTGGAAAATCGGATGGCACTACTACGATTAACAATGCTGACGATTTCAGCATGTATATTCTTAATACTGCCTTTGTTTCTATTGTCAGCGGGAGTGCATTTGGAGATGACAATTGTTTTCGATTAAGCTATGCAGCATCTGAAGAACAGCTGAGAGAAGCTATAGGCCGAATACATGAAGCGGTTTCCAGATTGCACTAAAAGGCAAACTTGCACGAAGAGCGGGCATTTCTTTCAAGCGGACATTTCTTTCGCAGATCTATTCATTCAGTATTGCAATGAATGATGATTAATTGATGTCATTCTTCTCAAGGTTTACAACCAAATAAAACCTAATTGGCAGCTTGGGACATGTGCCGAATTAGAATATCATCTGCTTGGTTCAACCCCGACTACATGGTCCATAGAGCACTTCATATTCACTTAACAATTAGTTAACAATTAATTAACATACCAGTTAAAATACCCGATATATTCTCCTTAATTTTATCATCTTTCAGACTTATCAATACTAGACGAACAACGCTTTCCAAAAGTTGAACCCATAAGACATTTAGGAAAACGATTATATGTTTTTGAATCCTATAGGATTCAAAAACCCAGAACCAACTTTTAAAACATTCTGCTTGTGGTATTGATATATCCATTTCAGTGTAATTCGAAACTTTCCCAGGCCTTCCCCATCTACATATTACGATTAAAGCAAATTCATAACTCTTTAAGAATAAATCGGCTTTTGCTAAGAGTCCGTTTGTAATCAGCTCCAGCGATATGAGGCCGCAATTGTGATTGACTAACTTGTTTATTGACCAAATAATTCTTCTATGATTTCTTTTTACCTGGTTATCGTTATTTTTCTATTCATCCTGGCAGTTTCCGACCTGGTGGTTGGTGTTAGTAATGATGCAGTGAATTTCCTTAATTCTGCTGTGGGTTCTAAAGTAAGCACCTGGAGGACAATTTTGATTGTCGCTGCTCTAGGTGTTATAGTCGGTTGTACATTTTCCAGTGGAATGATGGAAGTGGCTCGAAAAGGGATTTTCCATCCGGAGTATTTTTATTTCTCTGAAATCATTCTTCTGTTTTTAGCGGTCATGGTGACCGATATCATCCTACTAGATACTTTCAATACGTTTGGGATGCCGACATCCACGACGGTCTCTATCGTATTTGAACTTTTAGGTGCGGCCGTAGCATTCTCTGTTATTAAGATATATACAGATCCAAATGCCTTAGGTCTTGGAGAATACATTAACTCAGGAAAGGCATTAGCCATTATCTCAGGAATCCTGCTATCAGTGGTAGTAGCATTTACCGTAGGTGTGATTGTACAATATCTGACCCGTCTGCTTTTTTCATTTGACTACGAGAAAACCATGAAATATTGGGGTGGACTTTGGGGTGGTTTTGCTCTTTCTGCAATCACCTTCTTTATGTTAGTAAAAGGAGCAAAAGGAGTTTCTTTTATGGATAGTGCAATGAAAGAATCCATCAGCAATAATGCGTTTTTGATCATTTTGGGCAGCTTTGTTTTTTGGGCAGTTGTAATTCAACTTCTAGTATGGTTTACAAAAGTAAATGTCATGAAGGTGATCGTGTTGATTGGCACCTTCTCACTGGCAATGGCTTTTGCAGGCAATGACCTGGTCAACTTCATTGGTGTTCCACTGGCAGGTTACAATTCTTATGAACTGTATATGGCAAGTGGTGCAGAAGCGGATGGATTCCTTATGGGGGATCTCGCAGGAAAGGTTCCTACGCCTACCATTCTATTATTACTGGCAGGTGTAGTCATGACGATTACGCTATGGACCTCTAAAAAAGCCAGAACTGTTGTCAAAACATCCCTCGATCTGGGAAGACAATATGAAGGATCAGAAAGATTTGCTTCATATGCAGTATCAAGAAGTTTGGTAAGAAATTTTGCAAAAATGGCTAATGGCGTAAACAACATGCTGCCATCAAGATTCAAGTCTGGTGTAAAAAATCGATTTGATGAAAGACCATTTCTCACCATGCAGGCTCAATTTAGTCCTGACGATGCGCCATCATTTGACATGATTCGTGCTGCAAGTACGCTTGTGGTTGCGAGTATCCTCATCTCGATAGGTACATCCTTAAAACTGCCTCTTTCTACTACCTATGTGACATTTATGACATTCATGGGTACTTCTTTGGCTGATGGGGCATGGGGACGTGAAAGTGCCGTATACCGAGTTTCGGGTGTATTGTCGGTTATAGGCGGCTGGTTCTTTACGGCATTCTCAGCCTTTACAGTAGCATTTATAATTGCCAATATTTTCCATTTCGGTGGCAATATTGCCATTCTTGCGGTACTCGCGGTTGTTGCATACTTAATTTACAGAACTCATAAATACCACAGCACAAGGATTGAAGAACAATTGGAATTTGAAAAATCATTACGCGCTGGTGGTTTGACAAAGGAAAAGGTATTGAAAATTAGTTCGGATACACTTCAAAGATATCTAGGAAGCTACATCGAAATCATTGATGAAACTATCGATGGTCTGGCGAATGAAGATTTGGTCCAATTAAACAAAACGAATACTAAATTTAAATCTGTGTATTTGAAGTCTGCACGTTTGCAGAGTATTGCCAATAATTACCTGGATCAAATAGATGACGATGAAATGGATGTTGCCCATTTGTTGATATTGGCACAAGATTATATTCACGAAATGGCCAACGGAGTCCGCAACATCATCAAACCAAGTTTGAACCATGTGGATAATAATCATAAGCCGCTGTTAGATGCTCAAATAGGCGAATTGAGGACCTTACAATCAGCATTGAAAGCAAGGCTTCAGGCAACCATCAAGACTTATGACTCAGAGGATGAAGATTTTGCAAAAGAAGTACTCCTCGATATGGATGCTTATGTAAATCTACTTAGAGATACACGGAAGAAACAGATCAAGAGAATTAAGAAACATGAGATTGGTACAAGGAATAGTTTATTATTCTTGAATCACCTTGGAGAATTCAGAAATGTTGGATGGTTCGCCAGCAGATTGGTGAGAGTCTATCAGGATCTCATTTTACTGCCGGATGAAGGTACAGTGCCTACAAATGATGTACCCGAAGATGTTGATATTGACACTACGGATGCAGGTACTACAGGTGTTGATGATAAACCAACTACATAGTCAATAAACGGTAGGGAAATCCAAAAGAGTTTGAGCATGCTTCATTGTTCTAAAGGTGAAGTATAATCTTAAGTGACTTTGGATTTCTCTACTTCCAACAGTTTGGTTTTTCTGCTCTTTACCTCGTCAAAAGTGTCGTCATATTGCGGAGCCATGGTGCCCATGACACGATCCCAAAATGTAAAGTACAGGCCGTAACTATTGTCAAAATGCTTGTGGTGGAGATTGTGATGAATGGAAGTATTGATCCATCTGCCTAACCAATGCTTGTTAAATCCCTTTGGGTAGAGTTCATACCCCAGATGTCCATAGACATTATAGAAGATCGAAAACAAAAAGAAAGAAGCCACCGCAGAGAGATGCAGTGGAATGATCAATACCATGATCGGAAATATCAATGCTTCCAAAATGGCCTCAAAAGGATGGAACGAATAGGCCGCCCAGGGAGATGGGTTTGTAGATTTATGATGCACCAGATGTGTATGTTTGAAAAGAGCAGGATGATGTAATGTCCTATGCATCCAATAGAAGTAGGTATCGTGCATGATCGCCATAATCGGGAATGACAACCAGTAATACCACATCGGCATTGCGTTGATATCAGTATAGATCTTGGTATACTCCGTGAGTGGTGAATGAACGATGAGAATTCCTGTAAATGTGAAAAAGACCATCGAGAACAAGGAATACCTGATCTCCCGTATAAAATCCTTGTTTTTAGGATCCTTTAGTTGAATTTTCTGATAAAACCATTTTTTCTTAAAAATCACATAGAACAGACCAAATCCGATAGATCCGGCCAGGAAGTAGTTGAATAATTCAGACAGATAGATTTTTGAGAACAGTTCCAGCAATTCCATAACTCCAGGTTTTGAGCTAATCAATGTAATTATTCCATAAGTGTAAAACGTCCGAATTTAGAGCAATATCGAATTTCGGACTATAAAAACCCGGATTACTTCAGAAACGAAGTCTTTCCCAGCTTCTACGCCGGACATACCACATCGTAATCACTAACATGATGATCCAATAGATCACCTCGGCAAACCAGGCAACGAGCAAGCCTGTCTGTAGTACATTGATCGTCAAATAAATATAACCGATATAAACCACTGCTGAAACTAACTGAATCTTCAGTCCTGCAAAAGTGGCACCGGTACCCGCCAACCCGTTGAAGTAAATCCCCCCGATACAGAAGAAGGTCAGAATGATAAATAGAATATAAAATATAGGCCGCGTGTCCGTAACCAGGGACATATCCTCCGACCCTAACAATGGATAGAGAAATACTTCTGGAAAGAACAAGATAGGTATCGCAAAGATCATCGTAGTGGCCCAGCATAGTTTTGCTGTTTTCCAGATGGCAATTTCTACCCTTTTTAACTTGCCCTGACCAATTACATTACTGACTATGGTATTGATACCAGTAGCATACCCCCAACATGGAATAGAAAGGATGAGATAGACCATCCGCGCAAGATTGGTCATGGCCAGCTCACGCTCACCTATGTTCTCTACGATACCAAAAAAGATAAACCAACTCCCCAGGGACACAACAGCCTGCGCAACGATCGGAGCACCAATTTTGAATTGTGTTTTGATCAGTTCGAAATCAAATTCCGGCAGTCGAAAGAGCTGGTACTTCTTGTTCTCGCTATCCAATAACATGTAAATAAAAAATGCAATGATCGCGACATATTCTGCGATTGTACTTGCTAGCCCGGCCCCGGCAATCCCCATCTCAGGAAAACCAAAGTGGCCAAAAATCAACACATAGTTGAGGATGATATTGATCACGATCAATAGAATGGCATCATAAACGATAAAGACAGGTCTTGCCACTCCCGTAT
Organism: Bacteroidia bacterium; assembly: GCA_018680005.1. Classification (GTDB taxonomy): domain Bacteria; phylum Bacteroidota; class Bacteroidia; order Chitinophagales; family Saprospiraceae; genus HDS-20. The sequence continues at coordinate 7,767 of JAHHJQ010000383.1, forward strand.
AGAGTGCCACAATGGCCACACCGACATAACTCGCAAATACACCCCATGACCGATAGTCGATATATTCAAGACTCTTCGAATAGATGACCTCACTATCCACCATCAGATTAAATAACCAGGGACATCCAAAGACCATGAAGGCAAATAAAATACAAGCC
>JAHHJQ010000414.1 GCA_018680005.1 Bacteroidia bacterium
CATCTGAATGGTGTCAACAGAAAAATTGCAGATAAGCTTGGACTGAAACATACCAGGATTCTTAGTCCAAAAAATGCCGACAATCCTGAGATTGGTTCAGGAATAATTGGTGAACTTGAAACTCCTGTGCCTACAAAAAAATTCCTTGAGCATCTGAAAATTTCTATGAAAGCCGGTTGTATTCGACATACGCCAATAGTCCTGGATCATGTTCAAAAGATTGCCCTTTGTGGGGGATCAGGTAGTTTTTTGATTAATAAAGCTATTGAGGAGAAAGCTGACATCTATATTTCAGGCGATATCAAATACCATGAATTTTTTGATGCAAACGACCAGCTTATCATTGCGGATATTGGTCATTATGAAAGTGAACAGTATACCATTGAACTAATTATAGAGCTTTTAACAGCAGAATTTAGTAATTTTGCGGCTCATTTCACGAATCTCAACACCAACCCAATAAATTACTTCTAATATATATGGCGACTAAAGAAATGACAGTTGCGGAAACGCTCAAAATTTTATATCAACTTCAACTTGTAGATAGTTCAATCGATGAAATTCAAATCCTCAAGGGTGAATTACCTATGGAGGTTAGTGACCTCGAAGATGAAGTCGTTGGCCTTGAAACAAGAATCGGAAGACTAAACGATGGTATCAGTGAATTGGATAATACCATTTCAGGTCACAAGGCTAATATTAAAGAAGCTGAGGCGCTTTCTCTGAAATACGAAAAGCAAATGGATAATGTCAAAAACAATAGGGAGTATGATGCCTTATCCAAAGAATTGGAGCTTCAAAAACTGGAAGGTCAGCTGAGTCAAAAGAAAATTAAAGAAACAGAAGCTTTGCTTGAAACTAAAAAAGCTACGCTGGAAGAAGCCACTGCGAAATTGGACGAGAAAAAAGCTGAATTGGTTACTAAGAAGGAAGAACTTGACCAAATCATCGAAAAGACAGATAAAGAAGAGGCCAAGCTTACTCGTAAATCAACCTCACAAAGAAAGAAAATTAGTGACTTATTGTTGAAATCTTATGACAGAGTCAGATCCAGATACAAAAACGGATTGGCAGTTGTCACAGTAGCCAGAAATTCTTGTGGAGGTTGTTTCAATAATATACCACCCCAAACGCAATTAGAAATTGGCCGAAGAAAGAAAATTCTGGCATGCGAACACTGTGGAAGAGTACTGGTGGATGACAACATCCTCCATTATGACAAAGAAGAGAAAGCTAAAAGCTAAAATTCGAAAAGTATGAATTGTAACCCCTAAATGTGAACACGTTTGGGGGTTTTGTTTTCCAATTCTATGAAATTATTGCTAAACATATGTCTGCTAGTAATTCTGCTTCCTCCTGCGGACATTTTGGCAAGTGATAATGCTTATTATGAATTTACGGATATTCACCGTTCTTCATATAAGAAGATTATGCAACTCGATATTCAAAATGCCAATGACGAATTGGGTAGAATAAAGAGAGCTACGCCGGATAATCTTTTTACTTACCACTTGGAAAATTACATCGATTTTATAGAATTACTCATTTCCGAGGATGAGGATCTTTATCATAAACTTAGGGCCGAAAGGCGCTCAAGAATTGACTTACTCAAAAATGCCAATCCGGATTCTCCTTATCATTACTTTTCACTCGGTGAAATTTATCTTCAATGGGCATTGGTAAAATTTAAGTATCAAGATTATTATTCCGGATTTAGAGATGCAAGCAGAGCTTACAAGTATTTCGAAAGAAATCAAAAAGAGTATCCTGAATTTTTGCTAAACAAAAAAGGGTTGGGAACTATCCGAACACTAGTAGGAGCCATTCCTGAAAATCTACGATGGGGAGCTAAGCTCTTAGGTGGCTTGGATGGAAATATCGCGGAAGGACTTCAATTGTTAGCTGAGGTTTATGATAATCTGAATAATGATGAAATTTTTAAACAAGAAACCGGGATTATTTATGCCTATCTCATGCTACACTATGGTAAACAATCGGAAAGTGCCTGGAATATCATTGAATCACTAAATTTGACCGATTCTAACCCCACTCATTTATACATCAAAAGTAATATTGCACACTACACCGGTCGAAATGATCTTTCTATCGATATTTTAAACAATTACTCCCCTGGTGATAGTACGCTAAGCTTCCATTATCTGGATTATTTAAAGGGCGTCCTCAAATTGAATAGATTAGACAAAGATGCGGATGTCCACCTAAAGAAATATGTAGAAAATTTTAAAGGAAAATATTATATCAAAGATGCTTATCTGAGACTATCGTGGCATGCATTGATTTTTAAGGATACCAATAGTTATATAAAATATTCCACCAAGGTGAAGGAGGAAGGAACACTTATTATAAATTACGATAAAATAGCCTACCGGCTGGCCAAGGCGAATTATTCTCCGCATGTCGAACTGCTGAAGGCCAGACTTCTATTTGATGGTGGATATTTTGACAAAGTGGACCAATTGCTTTCTCAATTCAACAAATTCGATTTTCAACGAGATCAAGACCGATTTGAATTCACTTACCGTCTGGGACGTACCAAACATAAAATCGGTGATACTAAAAATGCAATTCTTCTTTTTAAAGAAACAATAGAATCAGGTAAAGGTGATGAATCACACTTTGCCTGTAATAGTGCTCTACAGCTAGGCTCCATTTATGAACAACTGGGTCTTGACAATCAGGCTATTCTTCATTACGAGCGCTGTCTCCAAATTAATCCTTCTGATTACCGATTTAGTCTACATCAAAAAGCAAAAGCAGGATTAAGTAGACTCGAGAAATAGACATCGTGTCATAATGGCATGCTATTTCTAAATATAGTGCCATTTTGGCGCTTATATTTGTGAAAATGTGCCGTCATGACTCTTTTGGGTCAATGGAACACGTATTGATGATATGTAATTGTCATTTAAATACAATTAACCAAAAAGAAATAACATCATGACATTACTGAGTTTTGCGCCATCACATCCCATAAAGTATCGGAAAAGGCCATCAAGAAGAAATCTATTTTTTAGAAACAACCCATTGACTAACATCGTGGAAACGAATGACAGCTTTATCATTCAATTAGCTATACCGGGTAAGACGAAGGAAGAAATTAATATTGATTTGGAGGATGCTATTCTACATATTAGTGCTAAAGGAAATGAAGATTCAGCCGAATCATATACGAGAAGGGAATTTGACTATTCTGAAATATCCAAGTCCTTCAAAATCCCGGACTCTGTCAATCAAGCTGAGATTTCCGCAAAGATGGAAAATGGAATTCTCTTCTTAACTCTTCTGAAAAAGGAGGATGCAAAGACTCTTCCTCCAAAATCAATTACTATTAAATAATTATTGAGAAAAGCAATATTATGAGACATAATAGACATAAATACAATACAGGTTTTGAACCATTTACATCCTTAATCGATGATCTCTTCAAAACTAGTATTGGAGATATAGTTGGAGGCGATATAAGTTTCAATACGCCTTCGGCAAATACAAAAGAGACCGACAAAGCCTTTATCATTGAACTGGCTGTTCCAGGGATTCAAAAGGATGATTTCAATATTGAAATAGACAAGGATCACCTTGTTGTTTCAGTAGATATTGACAAAAAAACATCCGTGGCTGAAGAGGACGACTACAAACGCAGAGAATTTGATTACAGAAAATTCAGAAGGAGCTTCAGATTAAATGATTCTATAGACCGAAATCACATAAAAGCTACTTATGACCTTGGAGTACTCAACCTAAACCTACCAAAACTAGGAGCTGAGATCCTTGAAAAAAAGACTACCATCAATGTGGATTAATAAGTAACTAAAGGTTAAATAATTAGATTGGGAAAGGGCGTGTTTTTTGTAAAACATGCCCTTTATTATTCTCCTTTCAAATCAATTTTTACATCTATATTCTTGAATAAATCTTGATCGGATCCAGCAATCATGTTCCATTCAATTTCATCAATATTGATAGAATCAATACTAACCAAATCCTTGTTGATTCTATATTTTAACCTGTATTCCTCGAAATTATAGGCGAATATTTCCTGTCCCAAGATCAAATCCGAGCTGTGCAATCCATTCCACATCCATATTTGTCCAACGCTCAACCCGTGTCTTGCACAAAACTGATATAACGAGATATCCTCATCCACAACATACTTCACTCGATAGTAAGGGTTTATGGTTTCAATCTCTGGAAAGAAATATTTGTTTACTTTGGATTCAATGGCCATAAATTGTCGATGCCTCTTATAAGTACTCACCAATCTTGTAGGCAAGGTTATTTCAACTTCACTATAATCTTGGTGCTTGGGATCAATTCGGAAGGAGGGATTCAATAATCTTAATAATTCAGGGTCTACTCCCAGGATCTTTCCAATTTCTTTGAAAGATAATCCTGGTAAAATTTTGACTCTAGTCGTCAACTGCAGGTCCATCTGTGGAAACTGGGGTTTCATCCCATGTTGTTGGTAGAAATGAAAAAGATATTTTGCTGCAATAAGTTTAGGCACAAATTCTCTGGTCTGTTTGGGAAGCAAGTGGCGAATTTCCCAATACGTTTTTTTGCCCGATTGTCTCAAAATTTTCCGCACCCTATTCGGTCCACAATTATATCCGGCAAGGGCTAATTCCCAATTTCCAAATCTCGTATATAGGTCTTTAAGATATGTCAATCCTGCAGCCGATGATCTTGCAACATTTACGCGTTCATCTTCAATACCAGTGTATGAAATATCATATTCTTCTGCCAGAAAAGGCATTAATTGCCACATACCTTTCGCTCCCACATTAGAAACCGCATGCGGATCCAGCATGGATTCCACAATAGTCAAATACTTGAGATCATCTGGTAATCCAAGTTTATTGATTTCATCTTCTATAATGTGAAAGTATATTGTGGATTTTCCTAACAGCCTTTCAGAGTTATTCTTGGCTAACAGTACAAAAGCCCGGATATGTTTTTCAATATCAGCGTTGAATCTGGTCCTCACAAAGCAAGGCATGGATTCGACCCTAGTTTTTACCAGGTCTCTTCTGTATGATTCATCTGGTGTTATGTAATTATCGGATGCAAATACCCCAATTGGTAAAAAGAGGAAAAAGATGATGGGTATGCAATAGTCAGCTAATCTGCCCATAGCAAAGTGTTTGTTCATGAGTTATTTAATACAATACGCTAAACCATCGCTCTAGACCTTATCAACTCCAGTTGAAACAGCCAAAGATGGTTTTTCAAGTTCAGGTTTAATACTATACAAATTGTAATAGTTCAATGCATATACCGTAGCCGTGTAAAAAGGCAGGTATTTACGTGTTTGTTTGGGTAGATATGGTAATAAATCCTGAACATCTGTAGAGTTCGATTTACGTATTGCTGATTTTAGTTTTCCAGGTCCTGCATTGTAAGCCAATAATACCAGATTCCAATCCTGGAATTGGTCATACAATTTTGCCAAATATCTTACTGCTGCTT
>JAHHJQ010000146.1 GCA_018680005.1 Bacteroidia bacterium
CCAGTGATGTATCAAAGCACCCAGACTCGTTCAATTATAAATATTAAATGGGTCTTCTTTTTGATTTTCGCATTACTTGCGGTAGAATGGTTTATCAGGCGATATTTTGGTAGCTACTGATGCAATCATTAGGTCTGATATTGAAAAGAAATTACCTTAGCATCAAATTCAGATGGTATGACTAAGCATTCGAATATCAATACATTTCTGGCAATAGGTATAATCATCGTTGCCATTATAAGCCGATTTCTTCCACATCCACCAAATTTTACGGCTATCGGAGCCATAGGATTGTTCGGGGCTGCACATTTTCAGAAAAAGTGGATGGCATTCCTACTGCCAGTTATCGCATTATGGATGAGTGATTTAGTACTCAATAATTTTGTCTACACTCAGTACTATGATTCTTTTCAGTTTTTTGGAGATCCATATGTATATGCTGCTTTTATATTAATAATTGGCCTCGGTGGATTTCTCCTCAAGAAGATTAACGTGAAGAATATTCTTGTGGCTTCTGTCATTGTTTCTGTTGTTTTCTTCCTGGTGACTAACTTTGGCTTCTGGAGACAAGGATTGCAATTCCCGATGACGGCTCAAGGGTTGATTGCATCCTATATTGCGGCGATTCCATTCTTTTGGAGCACCCTGGCAGGGAATATTTTTTACTCACTAGTGTTATTCAAAGTCTATGAATGGGTCAAAGCAGAACAACCAGCAATGACTACTTCGAACTAGACGGCATCCACTTGATCTCTTCGGCTCCCATTTCATGTGATATTAGTCGGCATAGAACAAAGAGATAATCAGAAAGACGATTAAGATATCGCAAGATATAAGCGTCGATCTTCTCAAGATGCCCCAAGGCCACAACACTTCTTTCAGCCCGTCTACAAACACAACGTGCTATATGGCAATGTGCAACAACCGGGTGACCTCCGGGCAAAATAAAATTCTTAAGGGGTGGAATAGTTTCCGATATCGAGTCGATTTGAATTTCGAGTTGCTCAATTGCGTCATCCTCCAATTCAGGAAGAGCCATTTCTTTGTCTGGATCTTTGGCTAGGTATGAACCAACGACAAAAAGTTTATTTTGTATACTTGTTAGTAGTGATATCTGGATTTCGTTTGATATCAGATCCCTCACCAACCCGATATGAGAATTTAATTCATCAACTTCTCCATATGCAGAAATCCTAACATGATCTTTTGGTAATCTTTTTCCTCCAAATAATGAAGTCTCTCCAGAATCTCCGGTTTTGGTATATATCTTCAAAGACATGATCTAACCATTTGATAATTATGCTAAGGTAAGCAATACCAGTCGATCAGACATCAGTCCTAAACTTAAGGGCAAAAGTGGAAAACTGGAAATAAAGAGAGATCCTGAAATCTATTTTATCTTAGTTGCACCCGAGGTCAATTTGAGAAAACGGGTCATTATTTGGAAAGCAATTGCCCGAAAGTACAGCATCTGGAACATATCGTGCCAGATTTGGATCCCGCAAACCATTAGTCAAAAATTCTACCAGATCTTCTTTTTCTTGCGGTGTCAAGTAAAGAGGTCTAAGCAATGAGGAGATTTGTTCTTCCGGAACCCTTGGATTTTCCGGTACTCCGCGATCAAAATATTCAACCACTTCTTCTAAAGAAAATTTCGAACTGCCATGAAAGAAAAATGGAGCATCTCCTAAATTATATAATTGTGGAACCTTGAACTTATGCATATCCTCGGAAAGTCCCGTAAACCCGCCTCTACCAAGATTTCTTATGTCTTCCGCGCTTGTCCCAAAAGTGCCACCACGCTGATACAAATCATTGACTCCTAAAGCGTAAAAATTCACGGCACTAAAAGCTTTCCCACTATGACAAGAAACACAATTCGCTTTATCAAAGAATACAACGGCTCCACGTTTTTGCTGATCTGTCATAGCAGATTTTTTTCCTTTGAGCCATTTTTGAAAAGGAGCTTCATCCGCCAAAAGTGTTCTTAGATATGCTGATAATGCAAATGAAGCCGTGGTATCTGTAAATCTACTTTCCTCAGGAAAATCCGGAAATGCCGCATTATACATTTCAAGGTAGCCTAGCCTTTCCATCACTTCCCTATTCGTTGACATCCGATGTGCTTTGACACCTTCAATATTCTGAGCTTCTAATCCTTTGAAACCTGTATAGTTTACATGAGCTCCTTCTACCTCGTCCCATCTATCTTCTGTTCCTACGTTGATATCATTGGATCCAAATTGTCCATTCCAGAATGTGTTAGACACGAATCCGACATTGAGCACGGATAAGGCTCTTATGCCCTGAGCATCTATATCGGTTGGTTCGTATGAAATGAATTTGGTACGCAATTCTCCATTACTTCCGTAGCCTACTCCGCCATCCGCAATCCCTTGCGCCGCGCCAGGTCGGAAACCTGCAGTAGGCAAATGACATGAGGCACAGGAATAAGTCTCTTTGCCAAAGGATTTAACCGGCTCTAGCCCGATACCAGTTTCGTAAAATAACATCCTTCCGAGCTCAACTTTTGCTTCCGTGAGCGGGTTAGCCGTTTCCTGAGGAATACTGGAATAATCTGAAGATGATGGGAGAATGAAATGATCAAAATCCCCTGAAGGTGAGTGAATGGTGACCTGATACTCAAGTTGACGATCTATTTCATCGTCTACATATTTTTTCTCAGCTTGACAAGCCAATAAGCAAACCAGTAGATAAGACAACAAGATTATCCGCCACATATCCGAGCTCAGAGTGTTAAGGGGTTAGAAAGTGTTTGTTTTTTGTTTTACAACGGTAAATTTACCTTGATACCTTTATCCGTACAATAACCTATATATGGTAATTTTTATATTAAATATTTTTTATATATATCATTCCCTAATAATCATAAATTTAAATGTCAGGAAGAATGTACATGCTTAACTATCAAAGTAAGATACAGATAATATTATTCGCCATCCTTGGAATGCACTTGATTTCTTGCGGTACTAATCGACAAATCACAAGATTGGAAAGCCACAAAAATCTTCTGCAAACTACCGCAAAAAGCGAGCTTGATCCGGAAGCTCAACTAGAAATTTTAATGGAGAGCTTCACCAGAATGATGCATGAAAGTCTCGATATTGTCAATCCTAAAAAAGGAGTAGCTTATGTAAAAAAATATACTGAACAGAATAGCGCATCAATAGACATGATACTTTCTAATCTGGACAAGATCCAAAAGGATAAGTCTACGTTGGAGATGTTGGACTTTACCATTGGTTTATTGAGGAAGCCCTATATGAAGGAGTTTCAGGAATTGATACCTAGATTTCAAAGAAAATATAATCAATTCGAATTCATCATGAGTCTTGCGGGGAAAGTTAAGAAAGGACTCTTTAACTTAGGCCTGAAAACACTAGGTCTCTAATTATTAACAAATCAGCATTATGCACATTAACGTCTACAAATTATTAATCTTTTCGTTTTTGCTTTTCTACTCCATCGGAGGATATGCCCAGGAGCAATCGACTACCATGACCAAAGACACGACGAGCACAAAAACAGATAAACAAAAAAAGCCAAAAAGTGCAAGCAAGATTAAAAAATACGATGAAGTAATCACGAGTGAGGCCATTTCACAAGACGGACTATTTAAGGTGCACAAAATCATCAATAAGTACTATTTTGAATTACCTAAATCGCTTATGGACAAGGAAATATTGGTCGTTTCTCGTATTTCTGGAACTGTCAAAAACTTCTCCTTTGGAGGTGCAGGAGGGAGAACCAGACCCCAACAGGTCGTGCGATGGCAGGTGAAAGATGAAAATATTCTGCTTCGATCTGTTTCGTACAACAGCGTTGCAAGCGAAGATCTACCGGTTTATGAATCGGTAAGAAATAACAATTTTGAACCCGTTATTTCAAGTTTTCCAATTGCTTGTGTCAATCAGGATTCTTCGGCATTTATCATAGACGTAAGTGCATTGTTTACAAAGGATGTTGCGCTTATCGGTGCTTTGAATGAACGGCAAAGAAAAAGTTTTGGAATCAGGGGTCTTGATGACAAAAGAAGTTTTATTGAACATATAAATGCATATCCACAGAATGTCGAGGTACGTCATGTATTGACGTATCGTGGCACCTCACTTCCGGCCAATCAAATTGGACAATCGCTAACTGTCGAAATGAATCAATCATTTATCCTTTTGCCAGAAGATCCGATGGTTCCAAGAGAATATGACAAGAGAGTAGCTTACTTTTCAATCACTCAGAATGACTATGGTTTGGATGAACAAAAAGCCGCTAAAAAGAGATATATCACCAGATGGAGATTGGTACCAAAAAATAAAGCAGCCTATGCGGAAGGTCGTCTGGTAGAACCTATGAAACCAATTGTCTACTACATCGATCCCGCAACACCAAAGAAATGGGTTCCCTTTCTTATGCAGGGCGTCAATGATTGGCAAAAATCATTTGAAAAGATAGGTTTCAAGAACGCTATTGTTGCCAGAGAAGCACCAACTAAAGAACAAAATCCTGATTGGAGCCCGGAAGATGTCCGATATTCTGTGATGAGATATATCACAACGGACATTCAAAATGCGCAGGGACCACATGTCCACGATCCCAGAACAGGAGAGATTCTGGAAAGTGATATTCTATGGTATCACAATGTGATGAATTTGCTTAGAAATTGGTTCTTTATACAAACAGCTGCTGTTAATCCGGATGCCCGCGGAGTAAAGTTTGAAGATGAAGTGATGGGTCAATTGATCCGTTTTGTTGCTGCCCATGAAGTTGGACATACTCTCGGACTTCCACATAATATGGGTTCAAGTGTGGCTTATTCTGTAGATTCCCTACGATCCCCTAGTTTCACAAGAAGCAACGGAAGCGCTCCGTCTATTATGGACTATGCGAGATTTAATTATGTTGCGCAGCCAGAGGATGGAATTACCAATTTCTTCCCAGGAATTGGGCCCTATGACGATTGGTCTATCCAGTATGGTTATCAATATATACCAGATATTACCAGTTCGGAAGAGGAAAAATCTATTCTGCATGAATGGACTAATTCGAAGGCTAATGATCCTATCTATCGATTTGGAGTCCGAAACGGTATCGACCCAACTGCCCAAACAGAAGATATTGGTGATGACTCCATGATTGCTTCAGAACTTGGTTTGAAAAACCTGAAGCGTATCATCCCCGAATTGGTAAATTGGACTAATGAAGCCGGTAAAACATATGATGATCTGGATGAACTATACGGACAGGTAATTGGCCAATTCCGAAGATATATTGGACATGTAACTACAAATATTGGAGGTATCTACGAATACAACAAAACTTATGATCAGCCAGGAACTGTCTATGCCCATGTTGAAAAGGAAAAACAACAACGAGCTACACAATTCCTCAATGATCATGTATTCGAGACACCGTCATGGTTGCTCGATCGAAATATCCTGGACCGAATTCATGATACAGGGCATATGGATGCCATCCGAACGCTACAGGTCAGAAGTCTCAATCGTGCTTTCAACCCTGAAAGGCTGCTAAGGTTAATGGAATCTGAAGCAATGAATGGAAGTAATGCCTACACCATGAATGATCTATTCACTCAAATTACTGATGCAGTCTTTAGTGAACTAGGTGATAATTCGTCTATAGACCCATTTCGAAGAAATCTACAAAGAGGATTTGTCGATAGAATGTCAAGTCTGATGAAATTGGAAGATGCTAAATACTCGCAATCTGATATCAAAGCAATGGCAAGAGGGCATCTCAAGTCACTCAAGCAACTGCTGGCATCATCCAATTATGATTCCGGAATCAATAGTTTTCACGTAGATGAGCTTATCAATAGAATTGACCAGGTCCTGGATCCTAAGTAAATGATAGATATTCCGCTTTCCGAAATACTAACACATCTCGGTGAGGAGCGATCGCAATACTATAATTCGATCGCTCCTCCTGTGATACAAACGAGCAACTTTGCGTTTGATTCACCTGAATCATTTGCTGAGAAAATCTCAAATGAGTTTGAGCATCACATTTATACACGCGGTAATAATCCAACTGTCCAGATTCTAAGAAAGAAAATCGCTGCTCTTGAAAAGACTGAAGATGCATTGATTACCTCGAGCGGTGTGGCCGCCGTTTCAATAGCAATTACCTCGCAGCTATCAGCTGGAGATCACATCATCTGCGTATCCCGGCCCTATGATTGGACTAGAAAATTAATCGAAAATATTCTTGCACGATTTGGAGTCGAATTCGATTTTGTAGATGGTACGAATCTTAATTCAATTCGGGATGCCATAAAGACTAATACTAAAGTCATTTATCTTGAAAGCCCTAATTCAAAAACTTTTGAAGTTCAGGATCTCCGTGGATGTGTAGCGATCTGTCAACAACACAAGATCACGTCGATAATTGATAACAGCCATTGCTCTCCAATTTTCCAAAATCCTATCGACTTTGGAATAGATCTGGTTGTTCATTCCGGTACGAAATATCTCAATGGTCATAGTGATGTTGTCCTAGGTGTTATTTGTGGTTCAGAAGCCTTAATTCGGCCAATGTTTCAGAGAGAATTCATGACATTTGGACCAATCATTAGTCCATTAGAAGCATCGATGGTTTTACGCGGATTAAGAACCCTGGACCTGAGAGTGCGAAGAAGTGATGCCACAGCCATGAAAATTGCTCAATATTTAGAAAAGCATCCAAGAGTGTCCAAAGTATATCACCCCCTCCTGCCCTCCTCTTCTCAATATCAATTAGCAAAATCCCAAATGAGCGGAAATGGCGGACTTGTGAGCGTAGAAATCGACGCACGGAATACGACTGAAATGAATACTTTCTGTAGTCATCTCAAAAAGTTTTTATTGGGCGTTTCATGGGGAGGATATGAATCTTTATATATTCCGTTTTATCCGTTTTATGATCGACTCGATCAGAATACCCCATCCGTTCCATTTAATTTTATACGGTTTTATATCGGATTGGAGGATTTTGAATATTTGAAATCGGATCTTAAGCATGCCTTAGATTCATTATAGAAAATTATATTCATGTCAAATAGAAGAGATTTTATTCAAACACTAGCATTAGGATCCGCAGCTGTGACTCTCGGAGCATGCCAAGCTTCAGAAGAAAAACCAGAAAACATTCTGGATGGCCCAATAGCCATTTCCACCTGGAATAATCGAGGAGCCAATTCGGCGGCGATGTTGGCATTAACTACCGGCAAAACAGTCCTGGATGCAGTTGAAGCAGGAGCACGGGTTCCGGAAGGGGATCCTAATGATAGAAGTGTCGGTTATGGAGGACGCCCCGATAGAGATGGCCATGTCACCCTCGATGCGTGTATAATGAATTCTGAAGGAGATTGCGGTAGTGTTACCTTTCTTGAAGGGATCAAACATCCTGTCTCAGTTGCACGATTGGTCATGGAAAAAACTCCACACGTGATGTTATCAGGAGCAGGTGCACTTCAATTGGCCAAAGCAAATGGATTTGAAGAAGAAGATTTATTAACTGAGGACAGCAAGAAGGAATGGGAGGCTTGGAAAATCAAAGAAGAGTACAGCCCGGTGATCAATATTGAAAACCATGATACTATAGGAATTCTCGCTAGAGATAATGAAGGCAATCTTTCAGGTGCATGTACCACCAGTGGTGCTGCGTACAAAATGCGTGGTCGAGTTGGTGACTCACCACTGATTGGAGCTGGGCTTTTTGTAGATAATGAAGTCGGCGCAGCCACGGCGACAGGATTAGGTGAAGCAGTAATTCGGGTTTGTGGAACGCATCTGGTCGTGGAAATGATGAGACAAGGGCATTCTCCTCAAGAGGCCTGCAAGCTCGCAGTGGAACGAGTAGTTCAAAAGAATCCTGATTATCAAAGTTTGCAAGTTGGATTCATCGCCATCAATAAAGCGGGTGAATACGGAGGATTCTGCATTCAACCGGGATTTGAGTTCATCGTGTCCACTAAGTCGGGTACAGAATTGATCAAATCAAAATCATACATCACATAGTGTCAAATATCCTGGAAATCTGTGTTGAAAATTTTGAATCTGCACAAAATGCATTTCTGGGAGGTGCAGATCGTATAGAACTCTGCAACAATCTGAAAGTTGGAGGATTAACACCAGATGTCAAGCTAGCCAATCTTTGTCTTCAGAACCTGGACATTCCCTTATTCACTATGATAAGACCTAGGCCCGGTAATTTTTGCTATACCGATCAGGAAGTTATTTTGATGGAAAAACAGATTAGGAACTTCAGAAATCTTGGAGTTCATGGATTCGTTTTAGGTTGTCTGACGAAGGATGGAACAATACAATTGGATCATTTAGAACATATAATGACAATTGCTCGCCCCTTGCCTATTACATTTCATCGCGCCTTTGATGAAACAACAGACCCTTTTTCAGCATTGGAGAATTTAATTGAACTTGGAATCGAAAGGTTACTTACTTCTGGTCAGCGTTCAAATGCTTTGGAAGGCAAAGGACTGATCACCCAGCTGGTGAATATTGCTAGAAACAATTTGAACATCATTGCTGGTGCCGGAATAAATCCAGATAATATTGCTGAAATTCTAAATACAGGAGCTCATGAATTTCATAGTTCTGCCAGAACTTCTCCGTCATCTCCATATCATGTGGATATTGAGGTCGTACGCAGACTACGAAATGCTATAGATTAATTATTCTTTTTAGCAGTTACCTTCTCGGCCGGAGTAAATTGCAGACTTACGGAATTCAGGCAATATCGAAGTCCAGTCGGTTTCGGACCATCTGTAAATACGTGTCCAAGATGTCCCTTACATCTGGTGCAATGGACCTCTCGTCTGGCATAACCAAGATCATAATCAACATCTTCTTCAACTACTGTGGGATCAATCGGTTGATAAAAAGATGGCCATCCAGTTCCTGATTTATACTTAGTAATACTATCAAATAGAGGAAGTCCGCAAGCAGCACAACTATACAAGCCAAATGATTTATTATTCCAATATTCTCCCGTGAATGCACGTTCTGTGCCTGCCTCTCTCAGCACATAATATTGCTTTTCTGTCAATTCATTCTTCCATTCTTTCTCTGATTTTTTTATTTCCTGGATTTCAGGGATATCTACTTTTAAGGGCTTGACTTCTTTGGCTTCAGTATTAACTTTTTGTCCTGTTGAAGTACAGGAAAACATAGACATACAAACAATAATCGCTAGGTATTTCATATATTCTTTTTAATTATTGCTACGAAGATTTTCGTCTTCTTTTTGGGCAATTTCGACTATCGTCCTCATTAACATCATAATTCCCATAAAGATTAGATAACCAATGGAAATCACGATATAAATCCATCGCATAGTACCTGCTTCACCTATAGTTAATGATGAAAATAAATATGCCAACAAACCTGCAACTATGGCCAGTATCACAAACCCTATTACGCTTTTTTGATAATATTCTACTTTTCCAATAGTTGTTATTAATCCAATCAACGCATTGAAGAAAGCAAATGAAAGTAAAATGGAACCGGCAATGATCCATGGAAATAGTTCTGACCATTCACTAATTCCGGTAGATTGGATCATCTTGCCGATGAGGTTGGCGACCAGAACAACAATAATCAAAGCTCCCGACTGATAAAGTGGGGCATTCTTATCTCCAAAGAAACTGTCTAATGTAATTTTCACGTTTTCGAATGTATAAGGTTCTAAATAACTTCTCCAATAAGGTCGTATTCCAGAGCATCCACAATTTTGACATAAACAAAATCACCTAACCTGACATAATCTTTTCTTGCATCGAGAATTACTTCATTATCTACTTCTGGAGAATCATACATGGTCCTTCCGTAATAATGATCTCCTTCTTTTCTATCGATTAAAACACGATAACTCTTACCTACCCTTTCCTGGTTCAATTCATAAGAAATTGCTCGCTGCAAATCCATAAGCTTATTGGCACGTTCTTGCTTTGTCTCGGGGTCAACATCATCTTCAAGTACATAACCGGGTGTGTCTTCCTCGTGAGAATATTGAAATACACCGACTCGTTCAAAACGCATCATTTGAAGGTGTGCACATAATTCGTCAAATTCAGCTTGGCTCTCTTCTGGGAATCCAACCAAAAGCGTTGTCCGAATCGCTATGTCCGGTACAATAGATCTTGCATATTCCACAAGATTTGTGGTTTCTTCAACAGTAATTTGTCTTCGCATTCTTTCCAAAACAGTATTGGATCCGTGCTGCAGTGGAATATCCAGATAATTGCAAATTTTAGGCTGTCGGGCCATTACATCAAAGACTTCCCTTGGGAATTTGGAAGGATAGGCATAATGCAATCGAATCCATTCAATACCTTCTACGGCACAAAGGGCATCTAACAATTCGGGAAGTTTTCGAGACTTATAGAGGTCCAAACCATAATAGGTCAGTTCCTGAGCAATTAACATCAACTCCTTTACACCCCTTTTTGCAAGATGTTGAGCTTCCTTCACGATAGCCTCGATCGGTTTGGAAATGTGCTTGCCACGCATTAATGGAATCGCACAAAAAGCACAGGTTCGGTTACAACCTTCCGAGATCTTCAAATATGCATAGTGCATCGGCGTAGTGATGGTACGTTCGCCAATCAATTCATGCTTGTAGTCAGCGTTCAACTTTGCCAATAAACCTGGAAGTTCAAGCGTACCAAAAAAAGCATCTACTTCCGGAATCTCTTGCTCCAGATCATTCTTATATCTTTCTGAAAGACAGCCTGTTACCAATAGTTGATCAATACCTCCATGTTTTTTGACTTCGGCGTACTCTAGGATCGTATTGATAGATTCCTCCTTCGCCAAATCGATAAAACCACAAGTGTTGATGACAACTACATTGGCATCATCATCTGTTTCGTGATAAACTTCAAAGTCATTCCCTTTCAACTGGGTAATAATATTTTCGGAGTCAACCAGATTCTTCGAGCAACCCAATGTAACTACCTTGACTTTGTCTTTTTTAATGCTTTTAGTCTTCAACTCTATCTTCTGATTATCAGATTCTCAAATTTGGCTGCAAAGATAGTTAATCGTAATCTTCATCAATGATTTAAATAATCTGTGTTAACACAAAGGTTGTAAAATCATATCACACACTACTTTGTTGCAATGTGACAAATGCATACAACACAGAAAACACGAAATTGTGCTCTTCTTTGGCATTTACATGTAAGTGCTATTGACCATCTTCTTTTGAAGATCATTCGCCCAAACCAAAAAAACTCTAGGTATTGTAACAATAAAAACCATATAGTATTGATTAACAGATGATTATGTATTGTCTTATAAATTAGACTATGTATGCAATTTTGATTTGGATCGACATCTTCGACAGGCTCTAAAGTAACTTCATTAGTTTTTATATCCGGTATTGAATGCAATGGGTAATAAACAGCTAAATAGGTATAGCAGACATGTAACGCAGGATCCACAACAACCTGCGGCGCAAGCTATGCTGCATGCAATAGGTCTGAGTCATGAAGACCTGAAAAAGCCTCAGGTCGGGATCGTGAGTACCGGTTGGGACGGCAATCCTTGTAATATGCATTTGAATGGTCAAGCTGCCGACATCAAAAAAGCTGTAAATAGAGAAGATCTGGTCGGATTGATTTTTCATACCATTGGTGTGAGTGACGGTATTTCCATGGGAACCGCCGGAATGAGTTATTCCCTTCCTTCACGAGACATTATTGCGGATTCAATTGAAACTGTGGTTTCTGCTCAGTGGTATGATGCTGTAATCACTGTTGTAGGTTGTGACAAGAACATGCCTGGTGCTATGATGGCACTAGGAAGACTTAATCGTCCATCCATCCTTTCATATGGAGGGACGATTAGCTGTGGCAACTATAAGGACCAAAAATTGGATATTGTATCAGCATTTGAGGCACTTGGAGAGAAAGTAGCAGGGAATCTGAGTGACGAGGATT
Source organism: Bacteroidia bacterium (assembly GCA_018680005.1). GTDB lineage: Bacteria > Bacteroidota > Bacteroidia > Chitinophagales > Saprospiraceae > HDS-20. The sequence goes on from JAHHJQ010000146.1 coordinate 11,978, forward strand.
TTCAAGGAATCATCTCCAATGCATGTCCGGGCCCTGGAGCATGTGGGGGAATGTATACTGCAAATACCATGGCATCTGCAATTGAAGCACTTGGTATGTCACTACCCTTCAATTCCTCAAATCCAGCAAATAGCACCCAAAAGGCAGCTGAGCATGAAAGAATGGGCCAAGCCATCCGGTATCTCCTCGAGAATGATATAAAACCTAGGGACATCGTAACCAGAAAATCTTTCGAAAATGCTCTACGACTCATTATGGTTTTGGGTGGTTCCACCAATGCTGTACTGCATATGATCGCGATAGCTAAAGCATTTGACATTCCGCTAAAAATTGATGATTTCCAACGCATAAGCGATGAAACTCCATTCCTGGCAGACTTGAAGCCTAGTGGTCAGTATGTCATGGAAGATCTGCATGATATAGGTGGAATCCCGGGAGTATTAAAAATGATGGCCCAGGAAAATCTGCTTCATACAGATTGTCTTACAGTTACAGGAAAAACCATTGGAGAAAACCTTGAGGTTGTCAAAAATTTAGACCCTAATCAGAAGATAATCAATCCTTTATCCAATCCGGTAAAGCCGAGCGGACATCTTCAAATCTTGTATGGAAATCTGGCCGAAGGTGGCGCTGTTGCCAAGATTACTGGAAAAGAAGGTGAAAAATTTACAGGAAAAGCCAAAGTATTTAATAGCGAGTTCGAAGCCAATGATGCCATTCAAGCCGGACAAATTGAGATGGGCGAAATCATTGTGATCAGATATTGCGGACCAAAAGGTGCACCCGGGATGCCGGAAATGCTAAAACCGACTTCTCTGATTATGGGCGCCGGATTGGGAAATAGTGTGGCGCTTATTACAGATGGCAGATTTTCTGGAGGCACTCATGGATTTGTTGTAGGGCACATAACTCCGGAGGCAAGAATTGGTGGGAATATTGCATTGATAAGAGATGGTGACATTATCACTATTGATGCGATTGACAACAAGCTGGATATACATCTCACAGAAGAAGAATTAGCGGATCGTCGAGCTGATTGGAAAGCTCCTGAAGACAATGTAAAATTTGGGATCCTAAGAAAATATCGAGCTACCGTTTCATCCGCATCTGAAGGATGTGTTACAGATGAATGCTAAAAAGAATTATTGATACGGAAGAACATAACAATGAAGAAATCTCAGGTAGTTGAAAAAAATCCGAAAAAGAATAACAAATCTGTTAGAATGACAGGATCGCATGCTGTCATGCATTGTCTCATGGAAGAGGGAATCAAAACTATTTATGGTTATCCAGGTGGTGCAATAATGCCAGTATATGATGC
>JAHHJQ010000429.1 GCA_018680005.1 Bacteroidia bacterium
GTGCAAATGCATAGGGCAGGGCAGCTACAAAATGCTCCGGCGTCATTTCAGGAGGATTCAATAGATTGAGGCGATCTTTCTCAGCCATCTGTAGATACATCTTGAATCCTTTGATCCGCGCTCGCAAATCGAGTTTAGCTTCTGATGGTCTTTTGATTAGCCAGGCATATAGGATGATTCCAAGAATAGCGACTGGAGCGAAGGCAATCAAGGTGACCAGATTGATACCTTCCATGTAAGGACTTCGAACAAGAAATATGGTTGCCAATGCACCTATTGCCAATGTGATCAGGATCGGTTTCCAAATTAGACGCGTATTGTTGCCTTCAGTTAAGAAAGACCGGTGCTGATGTGAGAGACTGGCACTATGATTTTCGTATGTGGACTGTATACCACTGTCATACTTCCCATCGATAGGAACACGATCAGAAGACACAAACAGATTGCGCATCAATTGTTCTTCTTCAGCAGGTAAACTATCATCGGGTTCTCTAAGCAAGACGAGCTCAAAATATTTGTTCTTGCCAAAGAAGCTTTTCTTCTGTACTTCTTCAATTTTCAGATACCCTTTGATGGCCAGATCGATCACAGATCCTGTAAAACTGGCATTTTGGTAACTACCTTTTTGGATATAATTGATAGAGGCCGCAGAAAGCCCATCAGGTGCATCCCAGATCGGATATGAGGCAGGTGTTGGAGGATCTACACCATGTTTTTTCCAGGTCCGAAAATAGTATGGGATCAACAGGAGCATACCTCCAATGATCGTCATCAAAGAACCAAATCGTTGAAAGATACTGGGAGGGGGAAATACACCTTTTTCAAATCCTACAGCAATTGTAAAACCTTCCCTGGGTTCCAGCGGGCGAGTCGTTTTGTATTGAAAGATCCCATCCGCCAGTTCCATCGTATAGTCTTCTTTCGTGGCATCGCTAGTTGTTCCAAACCTACCGACATAGGCTGCATTTTGAAGCATCACCACACCATCCGGGAGTTGAACATTACAGGAAGCCAGTTCAACATTGAACTCTACATCATGGCCGATGGCATTCCAGTAGATTTCGTCATAATCTTCATAGAATCCAATCTGGTGAGGAACTCTGTATTTGATTAAATATGAATAAACTCCATGAGGTAGCAAGACATCTTCTTCACCCAGATAGAGCATTAGTCCACCGTTTCGGGAACCTGTATGATAAGGTTCTTTAACTCCATCCTTTTTGACTTCAAGGATTTCATACTTCATGTCGACCGTCTTTTCATTCAACGATCTCTTGCCGGGCAGATATCTTGTGATACCTCTTTTGATTATATCACCACCCACATAGACTTTGATATTTTCGGTGACCAGAATGGACCGATCATCGATCACTTCAAGATCCACATGATAGTTCAAGATTCTTTCGGTCTGGGCATAGCTATTCAGCTGCCAGAACGAAAAGATCAGCAGGGAAATTAGAATTCTCAACATTGATTTAAAATTTGACCTTTGGCAAAGCTCTCTCTCCGGGTTCCTCGATTTCGAAGTAATCTTCCACGCTAAATCCAGTCATATTGGCGATGAGGTTACTGGGAAAAGATTCTACGAGAATATTGTTCTCCCGAGCGGTAGCATTATAATATCGACGTGCTTTTTCGACATCCGACTCAATTGCTGCAAGTTGGTCCTGCAACTGCAAAAAATTAGTATTAGCCTTCAAGTCAGGATATGCTTCACTTAAGGCAAAGACATTGGCTAGTGCAGAATTCAATTGATTTTCAGCCATTGTCTGCGCTGCAACACCTTCTGCGTTCAATGCTGCATTTCTTGCTTTGATTACACTATCGAGTGTTTCTTTTTCATGAGACGCATAGCCCTTAACCGTTTCGACAAGATTAGGAATCAGGTTGTGGCGCTTTTTGAGCTGTACATCGATACCACTCCAGCCTTCTTCTACCATGGTGCGTTTTTTCACAAGTTTGTTATAAATACCTATACCATAGAGTGCAACGACAACCGCAATAATTAAAATCCAGATCATAAGTTATGTTTTGTTTTTGATTTACTTGAATGTACAAATGTTTGTATATGAATGATAGGATTTATCGATAAGGTTCTAGGAGGAAACGACAAATCTTTTGGAAGGTTTTCTTTCCATATGATTCTGGAAGATAAAGTGTAATACTTGTCTGTACCTCTTTTAGAATCCTACGGCACCACCATTTGCACTGGCTGAATCTGAAGCTCCGATATACGCTTTTAGCTCTTCATCATAAGTGATACCCATCAGGACTCCCAGGTTACCTACCGCTCTTAGTGTGTGCCCCATGGACATCAGCGCATCTCGCGTATCCGGTGACATCAGATGTCTTTCATAGCTGATGCGATCGGGCAACCATTGATGATGGATTTTCATGGCTTCAATGGCCTTATCTATACGCATATCATAAGCCAATACATTCAGTACGGTCTGAAATACGGTGTTGATGATCGTTCGACCGCCTGGACTTCCAATGATCAAATGTGGCCGTCCGTTTTTGACGACGATAGTTGGTGTCATACTAGACAGCATCCTTTTTTCAGGTTGTATGAGATTGGGTTTTGAGCCTATGAGACCTCTGCTGGTTGTGACGCCGGCTACTGGATTGAAGTCTCCCATTTCGTTGTTGAAGAGAAAACCAAGTTTAGGAGATCCCATTTTGGATCCATAACCCTGTTCAAGGGTGTAGGTGAGCGAAACTGCATTTCCTTCAGGATCAATGACAGAAAAATGGGTGGTATGATCGCCATCATATGGGTGTCCAAATTGACTGGAATCACTAATAGATGCTGTATGCATATCGATATGCGCAAAACGTTTTTTTGCATAATCCTTTGAAGTCAATCGATCGAGCGGCATATCGGGATTGAAGTCGGGGTCTCCCAGGTATTGGGCGCGGTCCGCAAAACCTCGTCGCATCACCTCGGCTACCAAATGTACATATGCTGTGGAGTTGAATTCAATGGAATCCAGATTGGCTTGCTCCATCAGATTCATCATCTCGACGAGGATGACACCCCCGGAGCTTGGTGGAGGCATGGAGTATATTTCATAATCTTCATAGCTTCCGTGTATGGGTTGGCGTTCGATCGCGCGGTATTTTAATAGATCTTCGCGTGTGATGATGCCTCCATTGGCGGCCATATAGGCTTCTATTTCTTCTGCGACCGCTCCTTTGTAGAACCCATCGTGACCATGATCCCGAATCAGGGAAAGGGTGTGGGCAAGGGCAGGCTGTGTCCAGGTGTCTCCCGGCATGATAATCTGTCCGGTAGAGTCCCGAAAATAGTTGTTCATAAATTCCGGAGCTTCCTCATATTCAGCTACACGCAGTGCATAGAAATAAAGACTCCAGGGCAATGGAAATCCATCTCTTGCCAGATCTATAGCGGGCTGGACCAGGATAGGCCATGGCAGTCGTCCATAGTTCTGATGCGCCAGATACAATCCTGCCACCGTCCCGGGAACACCTGCGGCTTTTAATCCCCTGTGATTGGATCCACGAACGAGTTGACCATCTTCATCTTGATACATCGTACTTGTGGCTGCCAATGGTGCTTTTTCGCGAAAATCAATTGCGGTCGCGGTGCTGTCTTTACCATAATAAATCAGAAAGCCACCAC
>JAHHJQ010000435.1 GCA_018680005.1 Bacteroidia bacterium
CTAACTAATTTCGAATAATTTTCTTGATCAATTACGCGCTGACGCCCTTTAGGTACTGTGTATAAAACCAAAGGTATTCGCAATTTTATTCCTTTATTCTATAACTTCACTTCATGCTCACCTTCCTCCGAAAAATCAGTACTGACGCCTGCCCGCCTTTGGCTGGACACCTTCGGAGTGTCAGCACTTATACTGACGTTTGCCTGCCTCAGGCTGGATGCCTTCTCCTCGCTTTACCCAGGCACAGTCATGTCAGCACCTATAAGAATATTCAGCCTTGACTTATTTATGTATAACTTCAAATTATGTTCACATTCTTACGTAGACTTAGGAAGTCATTGATAGAATCAAATTCAACAAAAAAATATCTCCTTTACGCCATTGGAGAAATCCTTTTAGTAGTAATTGGAATATTGATCGCATTGCAGATCAATAATTGGAATGAAGAAAAGAAAAATGATCGGAGGGAAGTTCAGTTTCTTAAAGGAATTCAAGCGGATTTGAGAAAGGATTCAGCTTTCATTAGTTATTTGTTAGATCTTGAAAAATCTCGTTTCCGAGTGGCTGAGAGCATAAAGCCGGGTATGATAGAAAATTATTTTGAATTCAATTTGCAAGGATCCTCTCGAAGGGATGTTATCAAAAGCTATTTTGATCAAATTAGGGCTTTGCCTTCAAGCCTCAATGATACTATTCTGATGAAAGATTATTGTCGACGAGGTCCTGCTTTCAGAACTACTGTAGGTACCTTTAACGCACTACTCTCAGATGGCAATACAGAGCTTATAAAGAACAAGTTATTATTCAATCAACTACAAAATTTTTACCTCGTACATTTTGTAAGTATAAATAGTATTTACGAAACATTAAAAATCGCTGAGCACCATTTAAATAGTAAGCATTCGAGGGTAATTCAATTCAATAAATACAAAACGCCAGGCCAAATAAAGGATAGGCAATTGATAGCAGATATCGGATATATGTATCAACCAAAATTATTGTATTTCGCCCAATTGATTGCTCAACAAATAAATATCACACAGGCTATTCATCAGATTGAAGAGGAGTTAAATAGGTGAGGGAATCAATCGCAGATCATTCCTGCTCAATTAGCATAAACAAGGTCGTCGCACACATGAAAAAATACTTCTATCACTAACTCCATTCGTACTGTGTTACAGTAACACCATGTATCTCATAATGGTAAACGCACTTCATATACATCCTACAATGTTGCGCGACGGAAGATGACATGGGATGATTATTCTTTTGATGAATTATAAAACGAAAAGATATAACCTAAGAAAATATGAATAAAATATTTGAACATTTAAAAGCCGAATGGATTCGATACGGATTCGAAACGCTTGTCGTAATCGTTGGAATACTAATCGCTTTTTATCTAAGTAACTGGGCCGAAAATCAAAGAGAATGGCGCAAAGAAGTTGCTATCCTTCAAGAAATCAAAAGTGATCTTGAAGTTTCTTTGAAAGACTTAAACGAAGATAAAATGATCATGGATTCTGCGTACAATAGTACAGCAAGGGTCGTTGATTTTTTGAAAAATACTGAAAACGTTTCTGAAGGAATGGCCAGTGATTTTGCCAACCTTATTTCATTTTCCTTCTTTTTCCCTCAGACCGGAGGATATGAATCACTCAAATCAGCTGGTCTGGAGATCATCTCCAGCGATAGTCTTAAATTAATGATTACAAACGTCTATGAACTAGGTATAAAACGGATCAAATCCAAAGAATCGATAAGAAATGCAAAACTTTTATTGTTCCCGTTTTTTAAAGAAAATTTTTCATTAATACATAAAGAAGATGTCAAGAAATCCGATGGCGAAATCAGCTATGATGGAAATATATCAAATGAATTCTTGGCATACCCAATAGACTATTCCAGACTCCAAAAATCTTCAGAATTTAATATTCTGTTACATCAGTCCATAATCGAACGCAGTTATTTTGTACGTGATTATAAACGGTTACAAATCGATATTATTAATTTGATCAAGATGATCAACAGAAATATTAATTAGAAACCCAATCCGAGATTTCAATTGTAGTTTTTTTTAGATAGAAATGATTTCAAGAAACTACTGTAAATTTTCGAACATAATTTGAATTCCTCAGGTAAAGGGAGCCATCCTAATGGTTTTATGACACCAGAGGGTGTATACGCTTTAATTGAAGGGGCAGCGGAATGCAATTTGTATTTTTGATCGATGCCCACCTTCCTAAGATAACTAAGCCATTCATTGATAGCTAAACTGCGCCCTTTATCCTTGAAGGTAACCACTGGCTAAAACTATCACCTCAAAAGAGTGAGGATACACTTTCACGAAAGGCTATCGGAATGAAAATATGTATTTTTAATAAATGCTCACATTCCTTAGAAAAATCAGAAGATCGTTGATAGAGTCTGGCAGCGCAAGAAAATATATCCTTTATGCCATCGGTGAGATTGCTCTGGTCGTGCTAGGAATCTTAATTGCTTTGCAGATCAACAATTGGAATGCCCATAACATTCAAGTCAAAAACTTAAAGAGTGATTTGTCTAGTGTAACTGAGGACATTGATAATAATCAAACCCAATTAGGACAATTAAAGGAAGTAAGAAGAAGAGCCCTACATTCTTGTAGTGAAATCATTGATCTCTATAAGAATTCCGGTTCAATGGCTCTTTCCCAATTTATTCAGGGATATGGTCCTATCGTAATTGAGCAAAAATTTAAACCGAACTTTCGAGGAATAGAAAGAGTAAAATCATCCCAAATATTTGAATCTTTATCTCTTGTTGCTATTCGAAAGTTGATACGAGAATATGAAGATCTAATAGAAAACAATCACTATACAGAATCCAAACTAAATGACCACATTGAAACTATGGAGACAGACTTATTTGGAAATGGTTTCTACGATGGAGTTTGGAATTTCCTAAGATCCGAATTCATAGATCCTGAAAAATATGAAAGCCCATCAGAAGATCCTGATATTATTGCTGAGATGAAACACACTGGTACCCTGGTAGGCATATTTCTTCGGTTCGAAATAGAATGTCCAATCATCATGGCTGAATATGATGGAATAGTAGCCAAAGGTGAAGAATTGAAAGCTGCTATTGAAAAATATATAGCACAATAGAGTTGCCGAAAATCTCTTGTCCGCACATCTATTACCATGTGAGATCAACTGGCGTCAATGCCTTGATTGATGAGGGTCATACAGCACAATGACCACAGACATATTAATATTTCTTTTTGCAAGTTTTCTTTGCATCTACAATTCATTCAGATTCTTATGGCAAACCAAGAGATCATGTATAGGCAATAGTATGCATGTCTCTTTCTAATTACCCCATTATTTCAGCATGAATTATTCAACTGATCATCAAATCATCAAACGAAACCTATGTCAAAAGGAATAGAAAACAGCGAACTAGAAATGATCGTCGATGCGATTAATGACTTCGCTTCTGAAAACTTACCAGAATCCAAGCTTCTCGAATTAGACCACAATGATGAATTTCCAATCAAGGAAATACGTCAGATGTGTGGTGAAGGTCTTGGGATACATTTGATCTTCATCCCCGAGAAATATGAAGGCATGGGCGGGGGTGCCTATGATTCGTACAAAGTGTGCGAAGCGATGGCTCGTATCGATCTTGGCGTCGCCACCGGAGTATTTGCCACATTCCTCGGTGCAGATCCGATTGTATTCGGTGCCACGGAAGAACAAAAGAAAAAATGGTTAACGCAAATCGCGATGGAAGGCTTGCTCCTTGCATACGGCGCAACAGAACCGGATGCAGGTTCAGATCTTGGAAACCTCAAGACTACAGCCACTCCTGTTATCGAAGACGGAAACATTATCGGCTACAAACTCAACGGTAGCAAGCAGTGGATCAGTAACGGCGGTTATGCGGATATGTATACGATCCTTGCCAGAGCACCTAAAGGGCCAACATGGTTCGTCCTGGAAAAAGGTGCAGAAGGCTTTTCATATGGAAAACCCGAAGACAAACATGGTATAAGGACAAGTAACACTGCCCCACTCTCCCTTGAGGACGTATTTGTTCCTGTAGAAAATCTTGTTGGTGATGAAGAAGGCAAGGGATTGATTCAGGCCCAACTCGTATTTGGATATACAAGACTAATGGTCGCCGCATTCGGACTTGGAGGAGGATGGGGAGCCCTGGACCGCGCGATTCCATATTCTACCGAAAGAATTCAGAAAGGGTCGCCCCTATCTGAAAAACAAGGCTACACACACAAACTCATCGTGCCCAATGTTGCCAGATTGGAAGCAGCAAGGTCATATATAGAAGAGACAGCCGAAAGGATAGATAATGAAGAAGGCAATCTTAATACAGAAGGCGCCATAGCCAAGTATATGGCCACAGAAGCCGGTAATTTGGCAGCCGACGATAGTATTCAGGCCTTTGGAGGATACGGTTATACCAAAGAGTATATGGTCGAAAAACATAAGCGGGATGTACGTATCACGACGATCTATGAAGGTACTTCAGAGATTATGGAAATGACTATCAGTAGAGACAGATGGCAGCTACATCTCAAATCACGAGGCCAGTACTACCATGATCGAGCAAAAGGGATGGAAACATTGCATGCAAAAAATCCAAATGTCGGTGCTGATATCGCAGCAATTACCTTGCATACATTGGCAGAATTGCTGGAACATGCACGCCTACGCCGATTGACTCGAAATCAGCACATCCTACTCCGAATAGGTGAATGGATTGCATGGGCAGAGTGTGCCGAATCTATGGCAAGAAAAGCTGAACGCGCAGCCAACGGCAGTTTACACGTCAAAGCTGACAAGCGGTTTGATGCAAACGCAATGGGTGCGATCAGTCGGATTTATGCACGCGAAGCTGCCATGAAAGTCGGTCAGGATGGCCTCAAGTGGATACTGGGTGCAGATAAGCTTGAACCTGCTGAAGTCGCAGCATTCGAAAAAAGACTCAATCTGACGAAAATATATCAGACACAATCCAATCAGCTACAAGATATGGATATGCTGTGCGATGTATTATATGACAGAAAAGTGGAGGAAGTAATGGAATTGCAGACCTCATTATAAATAAAACAATCATGAAAAGACCTCTTCATAAAGCAGTTGCAATCGTTGGCGTAGGAGCCGTGATGCCTGATGCTCCTAACCTGCCACAATTTTGGCAAAATTTGAAAGATGCGAGATACAGTATTAGTGATGTTCCTCAAGGACGTTGGAGCCTGGAGAACTATTACCGGGAGGACCGAAAGGTACCCGACAAGACCTATAGTAAATTAGGGGGTTGGGTCACTGACGATGGTTGGGATCCTATGAAATGGCGATTGCCCATACCACCTAAAGTAAGCGCCCAAATGGATAGAACCCAGAAATGGGCAATTACTGCATCCAGGGAAGCACTTATGGATTTTGGCTACCCCGATAAGGAATTTGATGGAGACCGCACGGCAGTCATCCTCGGTGTTGCGATGGGTGGAGATCAACATCTTTTCTCGGCAGCGAGGATTATGTTTCCCGAATATGTGGACATACTCTCGAAGTCAGAACACTTTTCTGATCTACCCGCTGAGGTGCGCAAAAATATTGTTGCTGAAATGCAAGCCAATCTCGGTGATATTTTTCCTCAGATTACCGAAGACACCATGCCTGGTGAATTGTCCAATATCGTCGCTGGACGAATAGCGGCACTTTTCAATTTTCATGGACCTAACTATATCACCGATGCTGCATGTGCATCCGCACTAGCAGCTATCTCTGCGGCTATTGAAGGTTTGGAAGAATACGATTATGACCTGGTCGTGACAGGAGGTATAGATGCCAATATGAGTGCATCTACTTTTGTCAAATTCAGTAAAATAGGTGCCCTATCTGCCACAGGAACCCGTCCATACGCCGATGGTGCTGACGGCTTTATCATGGGTGAAGGGGGTGCTATCTTTGTCCTAAAGCGATTGGATGAAGCTGAACGTGACGGTGATAAAATATATGCAGTGATCCGATCCATTGCCGGATCCAGTGATGGAAAAGGAAAAGGTATAACTGCTCCAAATCCTATCGGCCAGCAATTGGCGGTCAAAAGAGCCTGGTCCAATGCCGGTCTATCTCCGAAGAGTGTGTCATTGATTGAAGGTCACGGTACATCGACTTCAGTAGGAGACGCCGTCGAATTGATGTGTCTGAACGAAGTCTTTAAAGATCTCAATATTCCGGCGCAATCCGTTGCATTAGGATCCGTAAAATCCAATATCGGACACCTTAAAGGCGCCGCCGGTGCAGCCGGGATCATGAAAACCACAATGGCGCTGCATAATAAAATGCTTCCACCTAGTGTGAATTTTACAAAGCCAAATTCAGGCTTTGATTTTGATAATTCGCCTTTTGCTGTAAATACACAGCTACGTCCATGGGATTTGAAAAATGGAGATCCGCGCAGAGCAGGTGTTAGTGCATTTGGTTTTGGAGGCACCAATTTCCATGTCGTCATGGAAGAGTACATTCCCGGAAGAATTACCTCTGAGCAAAAAACACAAGTTGCCATGGCCGAATCATCGGCTGGACCAGCTCCAGTAGAACAACCAAATGCTCCATTAAGAGGTGCATTTGTAAAAGGTAGTTCAAGCGCAGATAGTCTGCTTCGAAATCTGGAAGCAACCAATAAAAAATTAGAAGGTGGATGGACGCCGGAAATAACAGCTCCATTGCAAACTGATTTAAACAGTAAGCATCGCATTGCTATCCATTATACCGATGCCACAGATTTGAAGGATAAGATTGAGAGAACCATCAAAGGATTGCGGGTAAACAAAGCAGGTGTATGGAAAGCACTGAATGCAAAAGGCATCTTTTATGGTAGTGGTCCTGCATCTAAAACTGCATTTTTATTTACAGGACAAGGATCCCAGTATGTCAATATGCTGCAAGAATTGAGACGAATCGAACCTGTAGTTGCTGATACTTTTGATGAAGCGGATAAGGTGATGACACCAATCTTTGGCAAACCCTTGAGTGCATACATTTTTGCTGATGCCAATGATGCTGAAGCGATGAAGAATAGTGCTGAGCAATTGAAACAGACCGAGATCACCCAACCAGCGGTGCTCACAGTAGATATAGCGCTTTATCGATTGATGAAGGCCTACGGTATGCAACCTGATTTTGTGATGGGACATAGTCTTGGTGAATATGGAGCCTTGGTGGCTTCTGAAGCCATGTCTTTCGCCGAGGCACTTAAAGCAGTAAGTGCCAGAGGTAGTGAGATGGCAAAAGTCAAAGTTGACGACCAGGGTATTATGGCTGCCGTATTTGGATCTACACAGCACATCCGAGAAATATTAGATAGTGTCGATGGCTATGTTGAAATTGCCAACAACAACAGCTACGGTCAGTCCGTAATTGGTGGTGAATCCGAGCCTGTTATAGCAGCAATGGCAGCCTGTAAGAAAGCAGGTTTACATGTTGCACAATTACCAGTGAGCCATGCTTTTCACACGAGGATCGTAGCTCCTGCCAGCGAGCCGCTGAAAAGGGTATTGAGTAAGTGTGGACTGCAATCACCTTCAATTCCACTAATCGCCAATGTTACAGGTGATTTCTATCCTATGGGGACAGATGTAGTGCCGCAGATGGTAGATATCCTGGCCAAACAGGTGGCTTCGCCAGTACAATTTGTCAAAGGTCTTAATACATTGTACGATCGCGGTGTACGCGTCTTTATAGAAATGGGGCCAAAGAAAGCATTGAATGGATTTGTCCGGGATGTCATGGCCGGAAAAGATGATGTATCCAATTTATTCTCCAACCATCCAAAAGTTGGGGATTTATCTTCCTTCAATCAAGGCTTATGTGGTTTGTATGCAGCAGGAGTGGGAAATGGAAGAGCCGTGCAGGAAACACCGGCAGTTAAGGAAAAACCGGTTGAAATGCCAAAAGCACAACCAGTAGCACAAGTACAAGCAAAAACATTATCGCCTGGAAAAGCAAGCAGAACATTCGAACCTACTAGTACACACAGCGAAGGTCGTTACGAGGAACTGGGTAAACTTTTTGTCGATTTCATGGACAAGGCCAATTCCGTGTATAGCGGAGGTGAAGGCAGAGCCTTGGATGATATCTGGATTACAGGTGCCTCTCTGGGACTGCCGAAAGTAGATAAGGTATTCCAGGATTCCAATGTCAAACGGCTGCTGAATGGGGAACAGTTCATCGAAAACATAGATGACAAGTTCCTACAGGAGATGTTAGAAAAGAACATTACAAGGTTGGTCAAAACCGGAAAAGGAGGACCACGATTTGAGACAATAGATCAGATAGAGGAAGTGATCAAACTGGCAGCTCGTAAGTCAGATTTGAATATCGTTCGTGATTTTGGATTCCCACAGTCCAGAGCGGCAGCACTAGATGCTACAACAGAATTAGCGATAGGTGCCGGAATCGACGCCTTAAGAGATGCTGGTATCCCACTCGTCATGCATTACAAGACGACCACCACGGGATCCAGACTCCCTGACAGATGGTTATTGCCGCAACAAATGCGGGATGACACGGGTATCATATTTGCTTCCGCATTCCCAGGTTATAACGCCTACGCCAAGGAGATCACTGCCTTCTACGAAGACAAGATAAAGAGGGACAAGATTGCAATCCTTGAGGGAATCAGAGGTCAACTACAGGATCAGAATGGTGGAGGACTCCTAATCAATCATGTCAACACCCAACTACAAGAATTAAAATCTGAAGTAGAAAAATCACCATATTCATTCAACCGGAGATTTTTATTGAGGGTCCTATCTATGGGACACTCACAGTTCGCTGAATATATCGGTGCAAGAGGACCAAATACCCAGATC